>SKPU01000112.1 GCA_007119335.1 Syntrophomonadaceae bacterium | reverse complement strand
CGGCTACAATTATGACTGATCCGTCTATGGCTGACCAAACATATATCGAACCACTGACCGTGGAAGCTGCTGTTAAAGTTATAGAGAAGGAGAGGCCCCAGGCTTTACTGCCGACTTTAGGCGGGCAGACCGCTTTGAATATTGCTGTAGAGTTAGACGATAGTGGTATTCTGGAGCAGTATGGAGTAGAATTGATCGGGGCAAACTCTGATGTCATTAAACGAGCCGAAAACAGGGATCTTTTTAAAACAGCTATGGGACGCGCCGGATTGGATTCGGCTGAGAGCGCTCATTTAAACAGTGTCTCCGGGGCTCTTGAATTTGCTGCAGTGAAGGGCTATCCTTTGGTGATCAGGCCTTCATTTACACTTGGCGGTGCCGGAGGTGGTATTGCTCATACTGAAGAACATTTAGTTGAGATGGTTACAGCAGGTCTGGCCAGCAGCCCAATCGGTCAGGTGTTGGTGGAAGAAGCGATCCTGGGTTGGAAAGAATATGAGCTGGAAGTGATGCGTGACTGCAATGATAACGTGGTCACTATTTGTTCGATCGAAAACATGGATCCGATGGGGGTGCATACCGGGGAGAGCATTACCGTGGCTCCGGCCCAAACGCTCAGTGATCATGAATACCAGATGATGCGTGATGCCTCCAATCGGGCCCTGCGTGAAATTGGCGTTGAAACGGGCGGCTGCAACATACAATTTGCAATGGACACAGAAACCAGCCGTATGGTCGTAGTAGAGATGAACCCCCGGGTTTCCCGCTCATCAGCCCTGGCTTCAAAAGCGACCGGTTTTCCGATCGCTAAAATTGCCGCCAAACTTGCTGTGGGATATACCCTGGATGAATTGACCAATGATATAACCTTGGAGACGCCTGCTTCTTTTGAGCCTGCTCTGGATTACGTGGTGGTCAAAATTCCACGCTGGGATTTTGACAAGTTCCCGGGGGCGGACCAGACCCTTAATACCCGCATGAAGTCGGTGGGTGAAGTGATGAGTATTGCGCGTTCTTTTAAAGAAGCTTTGCAGAAAGCGCTGCGATCCTTGGAACAAGGTTTTTACGGGTTGATTGAAGAAGAAATGCCTGAGGGCAAGGCGGCAAAATTGGTGTGGCTGCAGGAACAGCTGCAGCTGCCCCGGCCGGGCAGAATTTTTACCATTGCAAATGCTTTGCGGGAAGGGATGACTTCTGATGAAGTCAGTTATTATAGTATGGTTGATGGCTGGTTTATCGACCAGATAGAACAGTTGATCCAAATGGAGCGTAAGCTGCAATCAGCAGGTGCATTAAGCGAAGAACTGCTCTGGCGAGCTAAATCTTGGGGATTTTCTGACGAATTTATAGCCCGCCTGACCGGGAATGTTGAAGAAGAAGTGCGCCGGCTTCGAAAAGAGTGGTCTATTTATCCCATATTCCGGCGGGTCGACACCTGTGCCGGAGAATTTGAAGCGCACACTCCATACCTCTATTCCACTTATGAACCGGGTGCTTCAGAAGGGAGACTGCCGGAGGCCGCTAATGGACAGGATAAGAAAAAAGGGAAAGTGGTTATTTTAGGCAGCGGTCCGAACCGGATTGGGCAGGGGTTGGAATTTGATTATTGCTGTGTGCAGGCTGCGATGACCCTGGGGGAAGAGGGCTTCCAGGTTATTATGGTTAACTGCAATCCGGAAACGGTCAGTACCGATTACGATGTTTCTGACTGTCTCTACTTTGAACCGCTTACTCTTGAGGATGTGCTGAACATTTGCCGCGAAGAAGATCCTGACGGGATCATTTTACAGTTTGGCGGACAAACTCCGCTTAAATTGGCGCAACCCCTGCTGGAAGAAGGGATGCCCCTGTGGGGGACATCACCTCGTGATATTGACCGGGTTGAAAATCGCCGTGAGTTTGGAGAGGTAATTGATAAACTCGAACTCTGGGAACTATCACACGGTACGGCTGTCAATCCGGAAGAAGCCCGGGAAGTATCCCTAAAAATAGGTTTTCCCTTGCTGGCTCGCCCTTCTTATGTTTTAGGAGGAAGGGCGATGCGTGTGGTTTATAATATTGATGAGCTGGATAAATATATATCTACCCTCCCCGAATTGAACCCTGCTAATCCGTTACTTTTAGATAAATTCCTGGAAAATGCTGTGGAAATTGATGTGGATGCCATTTGTGACGGCGAGCTGGTTGTGGTGGGAGGAATCATGGAACACGTGGAACACGCCGGGGTGCATTCAGGAGACAGCTGTTGTGTCTTACCCCCCTACAGCATAGGAACGCAGCAGTTAAGAGAGATCAGACGCCAAACGGAGATGCTTGCCCTTGAACTTAACGTCAGGGGCCTTTTGAATATCCAGTTTGCGGTGCGGGGCCGGGAAGTTTTTATTTTAGAGGCTAACCCGCGGGCTTCCAGGACTGTTCCCTTTGTGGGTAAAGCGGTCGGGGTTCCTTTGGCAGGCTTTGCAGCCCGGGTTATTGCCGGTGCCACTTTGCCGGAACTCGGATTTACAGCTGAGAGAGTCCCTGCTTATTATTCAGTAAAGGAAGCAGTTTTCTCGTTCATCCGGTTTGATCAGATGGATATTGTGCTGGGGCCGGAAATGCGTTCCACCGGTGAGGTGATGGGCATTGATTTTGATCTGGGCATGGCTATGGCGAAAGCTCAACGTGCGGCAGGAACTCCGCTACCGGTAGAAGGCAGAATTTTCATTACTGTAGCCGATCAGGACAAGCCGCAGGCAGTTGAACTGGCCCGGGGGTTATCCCGGATGGGATTCCATTTACTGGCAACAGCAGGAACTGCAGCTGCTCTGCAGGACGTTGGTATCGAGGTGGAAGAAGTAAAAAGAATTAGTGAAGGGTCACCTCATATGCTTGACTATATAAATGAAAACCAGGTCGGTTTAATCATTAATACCCCTGCAGGCTCGGGCGCTAATTCCGATGGAGCGCGCATACGCCGCCAGGCTGCGCAGAGGGGAGTCTCGATTATTACAACCATGCAGGGGGCTCTTGCTGCCCTGGAAGGGATTAAAGCTCTTCAGAAGGATAAGATGGAAGTGCGTAGTTTGCAGGACTATTACCTCTAAGGTGTTAAATTTAAGGGGCAACTTTGAACTGCCCCTTCCTTTACTCCCCGATCAATTTGATAATTACCCTTTTCCTGCGTTTACCGTCAAACTCGGCATAAAAAACTTGCTGCCAGGGTCCGAAATCTAGCTTGCCTTCGGTAACGGGGACTAATACCTGGTGGCCGACAAGCATATTTTTCAGATGGGCGTCACCGTTATCTTCCCCGGTGCGGTGGTGGTTGTAGTCACTGCGAAAAGGGGCCAGCTTTTCGAGCATTTCATCGATATCGCTGATTAGCCCCGCTTCATTGTCGTTGATGTAAACACCGGCTGTAAGATGCATAGCTGATACCATGGCAAACCCCTCACTAATCCCGCTTTCGGCAAGGGCTTTTTCAAGATCCTTGGTTATATTAATATACTCGCGCCTCTTTGGGGTATTAAAGGTAAGATAAGTGGTATGCGACTTCATTTAATCACTCCTTAAATAATTTGGCAGCATACTATATCTCTAAGATTATTTTCTATTTTTATTTGCTGAAGACCTGCCGGGTCAGTTTTTTTTCTAATATAAAAAGATTATTGCAAAACATGGAGAATATTTATTATAAGGGACCAGTTATAGCAAGCTTTATTTTGAGGATGATTAGCAATGGAAAAAATGGGCACGGCAAAAATGTTAGAAGAAATCGGAGTCTTGCTTGAGCTTAAAGGAGAGAATCCATTTAAGAGCAGGGCTTATTACAGCGCTGCACGGACTGTGGAGATGATGGGCGAAGATGCGCTGCACAAACTTGTTCACGAAGATAAACTAAAAGATGTTAAAGGTATTGGCTCCGCTCTAAATGAGAAGCTAAAAGAATTGGTACTGACCGGGAGTATGCCGTACTATGAAGAGCTGAAGTCAAGTGTTCCCGGGGGGCTCCTGGAAATGCTCAGGGTACCCGGTCTGGGTCCCCGCAAAGTAAGAGCGCTTTATGATATATTAGAGATAACTACCCTGGCCGAGCTTGAATATGCCTGCCGGGAAAACCGCCTGACCAACCTAAAAGGTTTTGGTACTAAAACCCAGGAAAAAATCCTTGCCGGTATCGACTTTATAAGGCGCAACGAAGGGCAGTTTTTTTACAATGAAGCCCGAAATATTGCTGAAAAACTACTTGAAAAAATCAAAGACTTTCCAGATATAGAAGAGGTCAGCCTGGCCGGCAGTATCAGGCGCTGCCGGGAGATAGTAAAAGATATTGACCTGGTCGCTTCCACGAAGCAGCCGGGCTGCCTGACGAACTTTTTCGCCGAACTTCCCGTGGTGGAAGAAGTAATTGCACTTGGCGATACTAAAGTTTCTGTTCGCTTAGAGGAAGGCATTAACGCGGATTTGCGAGTGGTCAAAAGGGAAGAGTTTCCATTTGCCCTCCATCACTTTACCGGCAGTAAAGAGCATAACACTGCCCTGCGTCATCGCGCCAAAAGCATGGGGCTTAAAATTAATGAATACGGCATTTTTCGGGGTGAAGATTTACTGTCCTGTCGGGATGAAGCAGAATTTTTCAGAACCCTCAATCTTAATTATATTCAACCTGAACTACGCGAAAATTATGGAGAGATTGAAGCAGCGCAAGAGGGTTCCCTGCCCACACTTATAGAAGATCAGGACATAAAGGGAATCTTTCATGTTCACACCAACTACAGTGACGGCATCAATACGCTAGAGGAGATTGTCCTTTACTGCCTGGAAGCCGGGTATGAATATGTTGGCATTACCGATCACAGTCAGTCTGCATTTTATGCCAGCGGCCTGAAAGCAGAAGATCTGGTCAGGCAAAAAGAAGAGATCGAAGGTTTGCGCAAAAAATATCCTCAACTGGGGATATTTCACGGGGTGGAATCTGATATCCGTTCTGACGGCAGTCTGGATTATGAAGATGCTGTTCTGAAGCAGCTTGATTTTGTAATAGCTTCTGTTCATTCCGGGCTGAATATGGAACGAGGGAAAATGACAGAGCGTTTGCAGCAGGCCCTTTCCCATCCCCTGGTCACCATGTTTGGCCATCCGACTAATCGTCTTCTCCTGGGCCGGGACAGTTCTGCCCTTGATCTGGAAGTGGTATTCCGGGCGGCCTT
>SKPU01000006.1 GCA_007119335.1 Syntrophomonadaceae bacterium | reverse complement strand
TCGGCTGCTTTGCTTCTCTTGCCAGTGGAAAAGCAGTTCTTGTAGACGGAGATGTGGATGCGGCCAATCTAAGCCTGATCACAAAACCGGTCCGGCTTGAAGAGCATGAATTTTGGGCATCAAAAGTTGCCGATATTAACCTGGAGAGCTGTGAGGATTGCGGATTATGTTTAGAACTCTGCAGGTTTGATGCAATATCCGGGGGTTATATAGTTAATCCGGTGGCCTGTGAAGGATGCGGTTTCTGTTATTATTCCTGCCCTTATGATGCAGTACGCCTGAATGATAAACTTTCAGGAAACTGGTTTGTTTCGCAAACTCCGTATGGCAGCCTGGTTCACGCCCGCCTGGGCATAGCAGAAGAAAATTCGGGGAGACTGGTTACAACCATACGCAATAAGGGAGAAGAACTGGCGGAATCGGAAAAGAAAGATTACCTGGTTATTGATGGCCCCCCGGGAATAGGATGTCCGGTTATCGCTGCATTATCCGGGGTAGAAACCGCTTTAATAGTAACTGAACCTACAGTATCCGGGATTCATGACCTGGAAAGAATTCTCGCTGTTTGCAGGCATTTCGGGGTTGAAGCGTCCGTTTGTATTAATCGCTACGATTTGGGAGAGGAACAATCAGGAATAATAGAAGATTACTGCCTGCGGGAAAATGTACCCCTGGCCGGTAAAATACCTTTTGATCGTGCCTTTGTCCGGTCCATGATACAGGGAGTCCCTGTGGTTGAATATAAAGATGGATCGTTATCGGAAAAGATTAACGCTGTCTGGGAAAGCGTAAATGTTTTATAAACGATATAGTTTTAAATATAAAATTTTTGGTAAAATAATTGAAAGTAAATTAATAAACTTACATGTCCACGCTGCCGCCGCCGCAGAAAAGATGCGGGTAATGCAACATCGCAGCAGCAGGACTGCCTTGGAATGTAAGATAGATTCCAATGCGTAAATTGGCATTTTAGACCCAATTTGCCGCCTGCTACTGCCTGCAAGTTTACGATGATTACTAAAAATAGCATTGTTTCTTGCCAGTAAATGGAGCAGTATCAAAATTTAATTCTATAGGAATAAAGGTGAAAAAGTTAATACATCTAAAAATAAAATACTGGAACCCTGCTAGGATTCCCTAACAGAGTTGTGCTTCAGGGAGTTGACTCTTATGTGTCCTTTGCCTATAAGTGCCTCCATGCAGGATTATTTGGAAACAATTTTAAGATTGTCATACCAAAGCAAGTTTGTGCGAGTAACCGATATTGCTTCTGAGCTTAATTTGAACAAGGCCAGTGTTGCGCAAGCCTTGAGCATATTGAAAGAAAAAGGTCTAATTCTGCAGAACCGCTATGGTCCGGTAGAATTGACAGAAAAAGGCTGGGCATACGCTGAAGTAGTAAAATACCGTCATGAAATTTTGCTGGAGTTTTTAACCAAAGTGCTTAAATTAGATTGGGCCACTGCAGAAAGAGACGCGTGTTTAATGGAACATGCCGTAAGTACTCAGACTATTAATACCCTGGAGGAATTTTTGCTGAAGAGCAGGTATCTAAAAGGTGAATTTGAGGAATATAGTGATTGATTTGATAGTTACGAATAAACAGAAATTAATAATATGGGTGAGGCTTTAAGGGGGTATTGCAAATGCTTTTTGACCAAATTGCCTCTAGTTACGACCGGTGGTACGAAACCGCTTTGGGCCGGTTCGTTGATCAAGTAGAAACAGAACTGATCTTTATCTGGTGAATACAGGAGAGTGCCTTTTTATTAAACCGGACACTATTCAGGAAAATATAAATATGGATGAAGAAAGCCGCTTGTTTAATACTGAAAACGGAGGCTTTATAGCTGCCTTATGGCAAAAAACCTAAAAATTTTTACTGAAATAAGAATGATTTACTAAGTAGTTCTTGATCCACAAAGGGAGTGATACAGTGTCATCCACGGCAGTTAAAATAACCACCCTGTGTGAAAACAGCGTCAGCAGTCGCGGCTTGCTTGGGGAACACGGGTTGGCGTTGTTACTATCATTTCAAGACCAAAAAATATTGTTTGACACTGGGGCGGGTTTAACACTGCTTCACAATGCAAGAGTTTTGGGAATAGAGCTTAGAGATATAGATGCAGTGGTGTTAAGTCACGGACATTATGATCATACGGGTGGCCTGACTGCTCTGGTGAATACCGCGGGTTCTGTGCCAGTGTATGCGCATCCGGAAGTTTTTGGAGCCAAATATCGGGTTGACAGCCCGTATAACCAAAGGTACATCGGTATTCCCTGGAGCCAAAAAGAGCTTGAGCAGCAAGGCTTTAATTTTCACCTGAACCACAGCTGGACCGAACTTGCCCCGGGAATAATACTTACCGGCGAAATACCGCGGCTTGAAAAGCCAGAAGGAGCAGATCCCAAACTTTCTCTAAAAACCGATCAAGGCACCCAGGAAGATCCTCTAAAAGATGACCAGGCTATTATTATAAATGCTCCTCAGGGCGTAATAGTAGTGCTCGGCTGTGCGCACTCCGGACTGTTTAACACTCTGCAGTACGCCTTGGAGCTTACAGGCAAAAAATTAATCTATGCAGTCCTGGGAGGGACTCATTTGCTGCGTCTTTCTCTCTCCCGGCTGAGCTCCATAGCGGAAGGGCTGCATAAAATTGGTTTGCAGAAACTTGCACCTTGCCACTGCACCGGGAGGGCGGCTCAATATGCCCTTTATCAGACTTTTGGGGAACGTCTGCTGGAGCACCGGGCAGGCAGTACTTTTACTTTTTGAGCTCCAGGAGTTCCCCGATGCAATAAACTTGAATGGAGATGAAGCTATTGAAGCTGGCAATTTGTGCACAGGACGAAGGGTTTCAGGCAGAGCAGGCCACCAAAGCGCACAGTTATTGTCAGAGTACATTGTTTATACAGTAGCAACCGGCAATGTCGGTCCCAATCCTGGTATTTATACGGAGCAGAAATATAACAAAACGAATAAGGTGAGTGCCATGTATACCGAAAAGCTGTTACGGCATTTTAAAAACCCCCAGAATATAGGGGTGATAGAGGAGCCGGACGGGGTGGGGACCATAGGGGATTCTTCCTGTGGTGATTACCTCTGTATTTATATTAAAGTGCAAGATGACCGGATAAGTGAGATCAAATATAAAATATTCGGCTGTCCTGCTGCGATCGCCACAACCAGTGTGCTGACGGAACTGGCTTTCGGGAGAACCCTGGAAGGGGCTCTGGAAATAACCGATAAGGATATCCTTACAGCCCTGGGTGGCTTGCCCGATCCTAAAGTGCACTGCTCCAACTTGGGGGCGTCTGCGCTGCATTACGCCATCTGGGACTATCTTCGTCGACCTGATAAATTTAAAAGGTAAGCGGAAAGTAAGGATTAACCATAAAGACGGTTAATCCGAAGGGATGGGGGGTTGACTTGTTGATACTACGAGAAATCCTAAATAGACTCGAAGAGGATACGCCGGTGAAGGAGGTAAGGGTGAAGCCTTTTTGGACGGCGGTTTGGAGCCGCTACTGTGGAATGGCTTCTACCGTTCGGTAGTTCCCTTTGTATTTATGTTTTACTAGCGAATATCAGCTCTTTCGTCAAGTTGTTGTCAAATAATGCGCTGTGCTGTAATATACTTAAAATAGCTTGATTTATATTATAGAAACAAAGAAAGAGATAAAAACCTCTGGAACAGTTAAATATTTAAATAAGCTTGGAGTAATTTCTGCCACTATAGAGTACTCTGATAATGATATCCGTCTTATTCTCTTCGTTAATGTGTTATAAAATAAATAATACAGGGGGTTTGAACCCCGGGCACCAGTCCGGAGCCTGATCGAGGAAGGCAGGAGAAAAGGTTTTTATATATGAGTCGCATTATATCTGTTTCAAGACGGACTGACATACCGGCATTTTATCCCGATTGGTTTGAGCGCCGGTTAGAACAAGGTTTTGCCGGCTGGGAAAATCCATTTGGCGGGCAGCGTTACCTTGTTTCATTAAAGCGAGAAGACGTTTCGGCTTTTGTGTTTTGGTCCAAAAACTACAGACCTTTTTTGCCTGTATTGCAGAAAATAAAAGAACTGCAATACCCGGTTGTGTTTAACTATACCATTACCGGATTACCTCAAGAATTTGAATCTCGTCTGGTTCCCACAGAAGATGCCATAGAAAGCCTTATAGAATTGTCACGTATGTACTCACCTGAGCATATAAATTGGCGTTATGATCCGATCGTGCTTTCCAGCGTTACCTCTTCAGAGTATCACGTGCAGAGATTTAAAGGGCTTTGCAATCAGTTGGAAGGTTATGTAAAGCGCTGTTATTTCAGCTATGCTGTTAAATATGGCAAGGTAGCACGAAATTTTAAGCGTTTTGAAGCCAAGCATCAAGTAAGTTTTACTGATGCAACTGATGAAGAACGGATCAGCCTGGCAAATAAACTTTCAGAAATAGCAGCTAACCATGGTATAGATATGTTTACTTGTTGCGGCGACTATCTTATCGGTGGCAATATTAAAAAAGCCCGTTGTATAGATGGCCAAACTATATCTAATCTTTACTATGATGGCAGCTTCAATGGTGTGAAAAGCCCTACTCGGAAAGAGTGTGGTTGCACCAAGAGCACTGATATTGGCAAGTACGACACATGTCCGCATGGTTGTATCTACTGCTATGCAAATATAAATAAAAAAAAGGCTGCTGCAATATACAGCACTCACGATCCGGAAGCTGCTTTTTTGGGCTATTCAAAGAAAGAGTCAGATAAACTGGTTGAAGAAATTAAGTGTCGATAAAAAATGGATCGATGAGCTTCACGGGGGCTGACCCCTAAAGGGAGTTTCTGAAAGGGCGAAGCCCTGGAGGAAACGACCGGGCAAATTAAGCACGAGTCATTACCGAATTTCTCGATTAAGCAAGGTGGATTGGCTAAACCTTAGGGGCAGAAGATGTGTTATTCGCCGGGGGACTGATTGATATTTAATAGTGCTTGCCGATCAGTTTAAGCAATTTCGGGATCAGGCGGAATGGCACCGCTGCTGCCAGCAGCTGGCTGACGGTGCCGGTGATGTAGATGTCGTAGCGGGGGCAGTAGAACAGCCAGGAGCCGCTGGCCCCGGTATGACCGATTACTTCAGGTAGCGGTTGAAAAGGGGTGAATAGGCGCGGCATTTGAAAACGCATCATGCCGTAGCCATATTCTATGGGCCAGCCTGGCGCAATAGGGCTGACCATAAACCCGAACCGGTTCCAT
>SKPU01000002.1 GCA_007119335.1 Syntrophomonadaceae bacterium | reverse complement strand
CATGTCCGCAAAACCGGTGAACCAACCCCGGCAGGCTGGCAACCCGGCAGAAAAACCCTCAAGCCTGGCCCCGATCTGGTCGGCAAGGTCTGGGAAACCTGGAAAATCGGTGATTAATTGAGGAAAGGAACGGTTCGATGCCGCAATTTTATTGTTTTACGAGCTGAACAATTTGAAAAAAAAGCGAAAGCGTGGCTTTCGGAGAACAAGGTCGACTATGAGTACCGTGATATCTTAAAGCAGCCCCTTACTGAAGAAGAGTTAAGTGAACTCGCGTCCCGGGCTGGAACAAGTATAGCAGCTTTACTCAATCCGGGCAGTGAAGGATTTAAAAAACTGGGCTTGGATTTTGAAACAATCTCTGATCAGCAAGCAGCAGGATTGATTTACGAAAACCCAAAAATTATGCTTCGTCCTTTGCTTGCTGACGAAGATAAGGTGTTAAGCGGTTTTAAGCCTGAGCAGTATGCGGAGATTTTATAAGCTAATGCAAATATTTTAGGCTTCAACAAAGCAAGTGAAGCAGGGGATCCGTACTGTGCCTTATGGCAGCAGGAGTGCAGGTCCCCTGTTATTTTGTGTCTGAACAGGTTTGGAGTATTTTCTTGTTTTCTTAAGTGTTTGATCTTGGCCCCTCTTTTTGTAATAATATAAGCAAACTGTAGCAACGGGAGGAGGTTTTTTATCATGAAAAAAATTTTATCCGGAGTAACCATTGAATGTGCAGGTGGTGATATCGCCGGGCAGAAAGATGTTACAGCGGTAGTTAATGCTGCTAATGCTCAACTGAAAACCGGTGGTGGTGTTGCGGGCGCTCTGCACCGGGCAGCTGGCCCTGAGCTCGAGAAGGAGTGCGCAACTCTTGCTCCGATTGAGCCCGGAAAAGCGGTCATCACGGGTGGTCATAACTTACCTAACCGTTATGTTATCCATTGCCTGGGTCCTGTTTACGGAAAGGATAAGCCCGAGGAGAAGTTACTTGCTGACTGCTACCAAAATGCCCTGCAACTGGCTGACGAGAACAAGATTGAATCAATTGCTTTTCCTTCCCTTTCTACCGGAGCATTCGGTTTTCCGATGGATGACGCAGCAGAAATCGCATTTAGAACTATCAAAGAAGTTATCCCTGAATTGAAAGAAGTTAAGTTGATCCGCTTTGTTTTACGCGGTGCCAATGCAATAGAGGTTCATGAACAAGCTATGGAAAAAGTGTTTGGACAGTAAAACCCATATAAGCGCTGCTGTGCTTTGAGATGTTTCGGCAACTGAGGCGCTTTGACTGCAAATTCTTATAATAAAGCCCTTCCTTGAAGCGGGTCAAGGGGGATTGGACTGGCATGACAATCGATATTCTGGCAATTGGGGATAAAGTTAGGTTCTACTCTCCATAGCCAGGGATATTATCGGGTCCGGCAAGTTGATTTTTGAGAACAGATCGAGCTTCAGCCAATATTTTTTAAAGCAGGGGGCCATAGATCATGACTATTTTTGAAGCAATTATTTTCGGAATTGTACAGGGCATTACCGAGTTTCTGCCAATTTCAAGTACAGCACATATAATTATAGTAGAGCTTCTCTTTGGTTATAATTTCCCCGGTCTGGCCTTCGAGATATTTCTGCATATTGCTTCTGTCTTCGCTGTGATGTTTTATTTCCGCCAGGAGCTTTGGGCAGTGATTACCGGCTTTTTACTATACTTCAGAGAAAAGAATGCTGAAAACAGGGTTCAGTTCCTGTTTGGGCTTTATATTATCATTGCCACTGCTATAACCGGCGGATTAGGGCTAATTTTACAAAGCCAGGTTGCAGAGGTTATGAAAACACCGCCATTTATTGCTGCTGCTCTTCTAGTAACCGGAACAGCCCTGGTTTTTATCGAACGGTTCAAACAATATGGTAACCGCAGGGAAGAAAATATGACTTTCATAGACTCTATCCTGGTTGGCTTGGCCCAGACAGTGTCTGTTTTGCCCGGCATTTCGCGGTCCGGAGCTACGGTGATTGCAGGCTTATGGCTGGGTTTGGATAGGAACACTGCAGTTCGTTATTCTTTTTTATTGGTTATTCCGGTTATTTTAGGCTCAACTGTCCTGGCTATGGGGGAAATGACTTCTGACTTCTGGTTTGCGCTTGGGACTGGGCCATTAATTATTTCTTTTATTATTTCATTTGTGTTCTCCCTGATTGGTATTGTATGGTTGATTGATTTTCTTAAAAAGGGCCGCTTGATCTATATTGCTGTGTATTGTTATGTGTTGGCCATTTTCGTATATCTGTTTGTGCAGGAAGTGCCGCCCACTATATAGCCTGTGCCTTTGGGCAGCAAGTTGTTTACGCATCAAGTTTAAAATTTTGCAATTCATGAAAAGAAGGTGATCTTTGTGACAGATCTTCTAAAGGGAGTGGAAAAAGCGAGCAGGGCTGTTAAAATCGAGGTTTCTACGATCGAACAGGAAGCATTGGCCCGGGAATTAGATGATTTTTTGCAATGGCTTGAACCGATGTTGGAATTAAATACTAATCAAGCAGAACAGGTCCTTTTCAGTCACGGTGCTGTTAATGTTCTGCGTGAGGACTGCCCCCGGCAAAGCAACCTGGCCGAATTACAGGAGGCTGCTCCTAACTTTGCAGGCGGTTTTTACCTGGTGCCTCCGATTATTGAGTAATTGCCGAGAAGATTATCAAGCTTCGTAGATAGGGGGATTAATGTGGAACTAAGGAAAATTTCTGTTCGCCAGGCCGCTGAAGCCGTTTGTAATGGTGAGCCTACCGCACATGATTTAATAGAAATAACCTTAAAGAACTGTTCTGTTATTAATGAAGGACTCAATATATTTAACTATATTGCAGGTATTGATGCCATTGAACAGGCTAAAGCTGTTGACAGGAGGATTGAAAGCGGTGAGCAAATGCCTCTGGCAGGGCTTCCTGTAGTGATAAAAGATGATATCTGCTACGGAGTATTACCAACCAGCTTTGGGTCTTCTGCATTTAAAGATTTCATCTCTCCTCACACAGCTACAGCTGTAGAAAGAGTGATGGATGCCGGAGCTATTGTGGTCGGGAAGACAAATCTGGACGATATGGGGATGGGTTCAACTACAAAGTCTTCTCCCAACGGGCCTACGATAAACCCCTGGGTTCCCGGATATACAGCAGGTAGCGCGGGAGCTGCGGCAATAGCTGCAGGAGTCGGCATGTTTGCCCTGGAAAGTGACAGTGGCGGCGCTCTGCGCCAGGGGGCCTCGCATTGCGGTGTAATTGGTTTACGACCAACGATGGGGAGTGTTTCACGTTTCGGGCTTAATGCTTTTAGCAGTTCTTTCGGTCAGGTGGGCATTACCGCATTTTCCAGTGAAAATATTATCAGTGTCCTGAAAATAATCGCCGGGTACGATCCGAGAGATTCAGCCACCTCGATTTGTACAGATCGTTTGGATGAACAAAACAGCACACCCGCTTTAAAAGATATAAAGATAGGCTATCCCGTTGAACTTATTGACTATTTAGAGCCTTCCATGCGGGAAATTGTTGAAAAGACCAGGGATGAATATATTGCACAGGGGTTAAAGTTTGAAAATGTGGAGTTAAGTTTATTCAGGGAAGCTCTGCAGGCTTATTATGTGATAGCCGCGGCGGAGGCATCTTCAAATCAGGCCCGTTTTGACGGGATACGTTTTGGAAAGGCCGATGAAGCAAGTAGCTTAGAGGAATTGTATCACAAGAACCGAAGCAGTACGCTGGGCCGGGAAGCCCGAAGACGCAGCATATTTGGCGCCTTTTTGTTAAGTAAGGGAAACTATGATCTTTATTACCGCCAGGCTCTAAAGGTATGGGATATGGTCCGGCGGGAATTCGCCAATGTTTTTAAAAGGTGTGACATGATATTATTGACTGAAGTAAAAAAACTACCTGTTTCGCTTAATGAAGACAAAGGGTTTCTTGATGATTGGTCCGAGGATCTTTTTTGCGCTGCGGTCAGTATGTCCGGACTGCCTTCGCTTACCTTGCCGGCTGGTCAAATTGAACAATTCCCGGTCGGTATACAATTAGTTGGTTATTCCTTTAGCGAAGAATTACTTACTCAGGTTGGCAGCCGGCTTGTCCGCTAAGAACAGGAAAAGGTTTCAATTATGCAAGCAGGAAAGGGTGGATAGGATCTATGAAATACGAAATTGTAATCGGCCTTGAGGTACATGTGGAATTGCTTACAGGGTGTAAACTTTTTTGCTCTTGTCCAAACCGCTTTGTTCCTGAACCGAATGTCAATACCTGTCCGGTATGTCTCGGATTCCCCGGCGCTCTGCCCCAGATAAGTCTCAATGCACTTCAGCAGGCTTTGACAGCCTCTGTGGCCTTAAACTGCGAGATAGCCCTGCGCAGTTATTTTGACCGTAAAAACTATTTTTATCCTGATATGCCGAAAGGTTACCAGATATCGCAGTTCAATGTACCCCTGGGCAGCATGGGTCACCTGATGATCAAAAATGACCATGGGGAGCCAAAGAAAGTAGGTATTGGTCGGGTGCACATGGAGGAAGATGCCGGCAAGCTTGTTCATAATGCAAGTGGAGGATCCTCTATGGTTGATTATAACCGCGCAGGGGTTCCCTTGATTGAAATTGTTAGCGAACCGGACCTGCGTTCCCCGGGTGAAGTGCGCCGGTATCTTGAAAAGCTAAAAAGAACTCTTCAATATGCTAAGGTATCAGATTGCAAAATGGAGGAAGGCAGCCTGCGCTGTGATGCTAATGTTTCATTGCGTCTACCGGAGAACGAGCAATTTGGCACTAAAACTGAATTAAAAAACATGAATTCATTCCGGGCAGTAGAAAAATCGCTCGACCATGAAATAAAAAGACAGGCTAAAATTTTGGATAGCGGGGAAGATGTAATTACCCAGACCCTCCGCTGGGAAGAAGACAAACAGGAGACGGTCGTGATGCGCGGAAAACTTGAAGCGCACGATTACCGTTGTTTCGCTGATCCTGAATTAGCGCCTATTGAGCTGAGCCGGGAAGTGGTGGAAAATGCCCGCGCATCCTTGCCGGAAATGGCTGAAGCAAGAGCGGAACGGTTCGTCAATGATTTTGGCCTACCGGGATACGATGCCAGTGTATTAACTGCCTCGCGTTGTATGGCCGACTATTTTGAATCCTGCCTGGAGCTGTATAATAACCCGAAAGAAGTCAGCAACTGGATGATGGGTGAATTTTCTGCGCATCTGAATAATGCTGGTTTGGAAGCTGATCAGAGTACATTTAAGCCAGTTGATATGGCTG
>SKPU01000025.1 GCA_007119335.1 Syntrophomonadaceae bacterium | reverse complement strand
TTAAGACAGTGCGAGGGCGGGGCCTGATGCTGGGGCTGGAATTTAACATGGATCGCGGAAAATTTCCCGGGAGCCTGCTCGGGGTTATGGCTGAACAGGAACTGCTTACCCCGATCATTTCTTCTTATCTCTTAAATGTGGAAAAAGTCCGGGTTGCGCCTACTCTTAACGGCAATGAAGTGATCCGGATTGAACCACCTTTAAATATAAATGAAGCTCAGTGCCGAGAGGCCCTGGAAGGATTAGATTCAATGCTAGAGGTCCTTAATGAAAGCAATACAGCACGGTTTTTGTCTTACCTGATCCGGCCAGATAGCGGAGGTGAGTTTACGGAGTTTTCCCCTTACCTGGTAGAAGACGTTGAACCCGATAATGAACCGGATGAAGGGCGTTTTGCCTTCCTCGTCCATGCCCTTGACCTGGAAAGTTACCACCAGTTTGATAAAAGCCTGCTTGCTTTCAGTGAAGATGAATTGGCTGAACTGACCGGCCGGTTTGGTGACATGATTGGGCCTTTTGTAGCCGGAAAGACAAAAATATATTCTAAAACCGGGCGAACTGCTTACGGTGAATTTATAGGTTTGCCCAGAACTACTGATGAGTTTGTGCAAATGCCCCGCAAACAGGCTATGACTGAACTAAAAGCAGCTGTGCAAATGGCCCGTGAACGGGGTGCGCGCATCGTGGGCCTCGGCGCTTTTACCGCAGTAGCATCCATGGGAGGACTTTACCTCAAAAATGAAGGGGTGCCGATTACCACCGGCAACAGTTACACCGTGGTTTCTGCCGTTGATGCAGTCAATACTTCCACTGATAAACTGGAAATGGATCGTTCACAAATTACTGCCGGAATTGTCGGGGCAGCAGGCTCCATTGGGAAGGGTATATCGCTTTTGCTTTCTGAAACCGTGCCCCGGCTGATCCTGATTGGCAACCCGAACAATAAAACTGCCAGCGAGAAATTACACCTGGTTGCTGCTGAAATATATCGTTATCAGTCAGCGCTTCTGCAGCAGGGCAGACCTTTGAAACCGGGCAGCATGGGACACCTGCTTGCCGATTGTTCTGAACTGCCCTCACCGGATGCTCCAATGGAAGAATTTGAATCTTTTGCTGAGGGTGAAGGGCAAAGGATGGGGTTGATAGAATTTTCCACAGATATAGATGCTGTCCTGGCCCGGGCTGATGTGGTTATTAGCGCAACCAGCGCTACGGGCAGGGTCATTCATGCCGGAAATCTTAAGCAGGGTGCTGTGGTTTGTGATATTTCCCGCCCGGCCAATGTCAGCGAGGAAGTTGATCACGCCCGACCCGATGTTCTCGTTATAGACGGTGGAGTGGTCGAAGTGCCCGGGCTACCTTCTTTCGGTTGGGATTTTGGCTTTGAAAAAGGTTTATCTTATGCTTGTATGGCTGAAACTATGATGCTTGCCTTGGAACAGGAATATAAACATTACAGCATTGGATCATCCGGAGTGAACCTCGAAACTATTTTGCAGACCAGGTACTGGGCTAATGAACACGGCTTTAAACTAGCTAAGTTCCGCAGCTTTAACCGACCTCTAAGCGAAGAATCCTGGCAGAGGTTACTCAAGAGCCGCCGGGAGTTGGCTGCCCACTAAAAACTGTGATAGAATAAAGCAGTATTTATATTATGATCTAGATTTGGAGAGGTGACGGGATTGGAACAAAAGACTGAAAATCAGAAATCAGATCAGGATAAAGAATTTGTCAGAGCAATAACCCCTAAAGCTGTCGACTATTCACAGTGGTATATTGATGTTATCTTGAAGACGAAAATGATGGATTATGCCCCAATCAAGGGTTTTATGGCAATCCGTCTCGAAGGATATGCAATCTGGGAAAAAATCCAAGAATTAATGGACCGGCGTTTTAAAGAAACCGGCCATCAAAACGCTTATTTTCCGCTGCTTATTCCCCAGGAGCTGCTGCAAAAAGAAGCTGAACACGTCGAAGGTTTTGCTCCTGAAGTAGCCTGGGTGACTAAAGGCGGCGACGAAATATTAAACGAACCGCTGGCTATACGGCCCACTTCCGAAGCAATTATTTGTGATTTCTACTCCCGCTGGATCCAATCATGGCGAGATCTGCCTCTTTTAATCAACCAGTGGTGTAATGTCTTGCGCTGGGAAAAAGCAACCCGCCCTTTCTTGCGGACTTCCGAATTTTTGTGGCAGGAAGGTCATACCTGCCACCGCACTGAAGAGGAAGCGGAAGAAGAAACTTTAAAGATGCTTGAAGTTTACCGGGAATGTCTTGAAACTGAGATGGCCATACCAGCAGTTGTCGGGCGCAAGTCCCAGCGGGAAAAGTTTGCCGGTGCTCTGCGCACCTATACTGTCGAGGCCTTGATGAGTGATGGCAGAGCTTTGCAGGCCGGGACTTCTCATAATCTGGGTCAGCATTTTGCCAAAGGGTTTAATATTACTTATCTCGATCAGGATGATCAGTTAAAATATGTCTGGCAAACTTCCTGGGGTGTTTCAACCAGGTTAGTTGGAGCTTTGATTATGGTTCACGGTGATGATCGAGGCTTGGTCCTGCCACCCAGGATAGCTACAATTCAAACCGTAATTGTGCCTATTCTCACTAAAAAAGATCGGGAGAGGGTTTTGGAATCAGTCCGGGATCTGGCTGATCAGTTAAAAGATAAGTTGCGAGTTAAACTTGATGACCGCGAAGAGTATTCACCAGGTTGGAAATATAATGAATGGGAAATGCGTGGAGTGCCGGTGCGTATCGAAGTTGGCCCCAGGGATATTGACAAAGGCCATGTTGTAGTTGTTCGCAGGGATAATGGAGAAAAGACCTTCATGTCCCGTGATGATCTGTTTGAAGAGCTGCCCCGGCTGCTCGTTCAGATTCAGGATGACATGCTCCAAAGAGCCCTTGAATTGCGAGAAGCGAATACACGCAGTGGTTCGGATTATGAAGAATTTAAAAGGATTATGACAGAAGAACGCGGTTTTTTCCTGGCTTCCTGGTGTGGTGAAGATGCATGTGAAGAAAAAGTTAAAGATGATACGAAGGCGACAATTCGCTGCATTCCCTTTGATAAGGAACTTGAAGATGAAACTTGCATGGTCTGCGGAAAAAAAGCTACAGAAGTCGTTTACTATGCCAGGGCTTATTAACAGATGAACGAAAAAAAAGAGCTGCGCAAAAGAATAATTAAACTTCGCGATCAGCTAACTTCTCCAGAAATTAAGGAGAAAAGCAGCCTGATTGCAGAAAATCTTTACAGACTTCCTGCTTACCAGAAAGCGAAAGCAGTCATGTTTTTTATTTCTTTTGGCAGTGAAGTTGACACCATGCCAATGTTAGAGGAAACAATCAAACGGGGCAAGCTGGCGCTTGCTCCGAGAACAGTACCGGAAAGTCGTGAACTTATTCCCTCGCAAATATTAGACTGCACTAATGACCTGGTTACGGGAGCTTACGATATTCCCGAACCGAGGCAGGAAACCTGTTCTCCATACCAGCCCGAAGTAATAGACTTGCTAATAGTTCCGGGTGTGGCTTTTGATAACCAAAAAATGCGAATCGGTTATGGGGGCGGATATTATGATCGCTTTATTTCATATCTGAAACCGCAAGCGTCCCTGGTTGCTCTTGCATTTGAACTACAGATTCTGCCCGAGATACCGGTTGATAGATGGGATCGCCGGGTTGATATGATTATTACCGAAAAACGAATTATTAATTCTTAACAGTCCCGTTTGGATCAAAAAAGCCGTGGAATAGCATGTCGATGATAATTTTAGTGATATATTTCAGCTCTTTTTCCCTTTCATTAACAACTTCCCAGATAAAACGATCGACCAGTAAAATATAAGCTTTAGCCACAACTTCAATGTCAAACTCCTTAGCCAGCCCTTTTTCCTGGGCATAGGCAAATGAACGAGCCGAACTTGAGATAAATTGATTGGTTACTTCGTGCCAGTGCTCGGCAATCGATTTCGACTGTCCGATTGCTTCCTGGTATACTTTCATAATCGGGCGGTGCTGCTCTGCAAGTCGGAAAGAGGTTAAAACTAATTCGTAATAAGCATTACGAGCTTCCTCAAGTGTTGCAGGGGCGAAGGGTACCTCTAACAGATCAAAAAATTCATCTAACACATTATCGACTACTTTGTTTAAAATATCATCTTTGCCTTTGAAATGACTGTAAACTGTGCCATAGCCTACTTTTGCCTGCTGGCTGATCTTGGCAATAGTAGTTTTGCTGTATCCTTCACTGAGGAAAACATCCAGCGCAGTATCCAGAATTAGTTTACGGGTGATGCGACTGCGCAGGTAACGGCGCGGTCTTTTAGTAGTATTCTTTTCCATAGCCTGACAACCTCCTTCATCTTGTTTGAATAGACTTACTAGTCATAACAAAAGTATATCATTTTATAAAAATATTTGCAAAGCTAAATTTTGAATACATGATGTTTCAATAAGCAGAAAAAAATTACTTTTGCATTTGAGTTTGTGATTTAGTAATATATAAGGAGTTTCGGATTTGTCCTGATTTGAGAATTTATTTTGTAAAGAGGTGCTTGCTGTGACAATATTTGCAATTGGCGATTTGCACCTTTCTCTTAGCCAGGACAAGCCGATGGACATTTTTGGGCCGACCTGGGAAAAACACACTGATAAGATCAGAAAAAACTGGAATAGAATTGTAACCTCTGATGATCTTGTTATTGTTCCGGGAGATATTTCCTGGGCTATGCGCTTACCGGAAGCGGTTGTTGATTTGGAATGGCTGGACGCCCTTAACGGAACCAAACTTCTAATCAAAGGGAACCATGACTACTGGTGGTCGTCAATTGGTAAGGTCCGTCATCAACTCCCGCCTTCAATTTATGCCTTGCAAAATGACCATTTTACCTGGCATGATTGGAGCATCTGCGGTAGCAGGGGTTGGTTATGCCCCGGTGAAGAGGGGTTTGATAATCTTCAAGATCAGAAAATTTATTTAAGAGAAGTCCAGCGCCTGCAGTTTTCTCTGAATAGTGCGCGTCAAAAAACTTCGGCCCCCATTATAGCTGCTCTTCATTTTCCGCCTTTTCCACGTAACGGGCAGTCAAGTGGGTTTACTGATCTTTTGGAACAATACAATGCTAAAATATGTATATTTGGCCATATTCATGATAGCAGCAGGGATACAATCTACCAGGGTGAAAGAAATGGAGTGGAATACAGATTTGTTGCCGCCGATGGTCTAGACTTCTCGCCTTTGCTATTAGCCTAGTTAGATGATTATGTTCTAT
>SKPU01000024.1 GCA_007119335.1 Syntrophomonadaceae bacterium | reverse complement strand
CATTTTCAAGAAGCGCAGAATCAGCCCCCTTGATCCCACTTTCCTCTGAACCGGCCATGGGGTGACCACCGACAAAATAAACTGAAGAAGGCAGAAGATTCTCTATGGCTTCCATAATCCAGCCTTTGCTGCTGCCGACATCGGTAATCACCGTTTCTTTTTCAATCACCGGAATAATCTCTTTGAGTAGTTCAAGAGTACTTAAAACGGGAACAGCAAGAATAACTAGCTCTGCCCCCCTGACAGCTTCTGCTGCCGACTCTGCAGCGCAATCAACTGCTCCCCGCTTGACTGCCTCTGCACAGGCATCCCGGTTTTGATCATAACCGGTTACCGTTTCCACCAGGCGTCTTTCGCGCAAAGCAATGCCAATACTGCCCCCGATCAGACCGGTTCCAATCAGGGCGGCTTTGCTATAAAAAAAACCACCTTTACATGAGCCTTCCGACACTCAGGGCCACTCCTTTTAATTCCTTGATTAACTCCCTGAACTGACCCGGATCAAGAGATTGGGGTCCATCAGAAAGCGCTTCCTCGGGATTAGGATGCACTTCGATCATTAAGCCGTCTGCACCTGCTGCTAAAGCAGCTTTGCTCATGGCCGGAACCAGGTGGGCATGTCCGGTACCATGGCTGGGATCGACTATCACCGGCAGATGACTTAAGTGCTTGACAAGCGGAACCGCGCTTAAATCAAGGGTGTTGCGGGTATAAGGCTCAAAAGTACGAATACCCCGCTCACAGAGAATAACCTGGTAATTGCCCCCGCTTAAGATATATTCAGCAGCCATCAGCCATTCCTCAATGGTTGCAGACAATCCTCTTTTCAGTAAAACAGGTTTGCGAATTTTACCCAGTTCACGGAGCAGGTAGTAGTTTTGCATGTTACGAGCTCCAACCTGAATAATGTCTGCACATTCTGCGACTTCATTAACTGTGAACTGGTCCATTACTTCAGTTACAATTTGCAGGCCTGTTTCTGAACGCACTTTTTCTAAAATCTGCAGTCCTTCCTGTTCCAACCCCTGGAAGCTGTAAGGAGAAGTGCGCGGCTTATAAGCACCTGCCCGAAAGACCTGGGCACCGGCTTCTTTAACTGCGCTCGCAGCCTCCATCAGCTGTTCTTCTCCCTCAATAGCGCAGGGACCGGCCATAACAATAAGTTCGTGCCCACCGACACTGTCCTCTCCGATAGGGATAACCGTATTGTCCGGATGAAATTCCCGGCCAGCCAGTTTAAAAGGGCGGGTGATAAATACAACCTGTTCAACCTGGGGCATCGCCTCCAAGGTTTGAGCAGCTTCTTCGCGACGCTGTCCGATCACCCCGATAATAGTCCGGTTTTCACCGCTGGAGAGATGAACCCCGTATCCCATTTGTTCCAATTTATCAGTTACCCTGGCCACGTCTTCTTCTGCGGCATTATGCTTCATGACAACAATCATGTCATCTTCTCCTCCTTTTGCTTGCCTGGTTAATTATCAAACTTGTTTAAGAAAGTAAAAGCTCGGCAATCTGGATCGAATTCGTAGCCGCCCCTTTACGAATGTTATCAGCAACAACCCACAAATTAAGACCATGTTTTACCGAGTGGTCCGGCCTGATCCTTCCAACATATACAGGGTCACTTCCGCTTGCATCCAAAGGCATCGGGTATTCCAGGCGATCCGGATTGTCGATTATGAACACTCCCGGGGCTTGTCCCAGCAATTTACGGGCTTGATCTGCCGACAGGTAATCTTTAAGCTCAACATTTAGGGCCATGGAGTGACCGTTCACAACCGGCACTCTGACTGTAGTAGCGGTTAGCTGTAAATCAGGCAGATCCATGATCTTTCTACTTTCCCGGATCATTTTCATTTCTTCTTTACAATAGCCCTCTTCAACAAAAACATCCAGCTGAGGGACCATGTTAAAAGCGATCTGGTAGTTACGCTCGGCCCCTTTCCGAGGGATATAGTTAGCTGAAACCGGCTTACCTTCCAGGTAATCGCGGGACTGATCTTTAAGCTCTTCCACCGCTCCTTTGCCTGCTCCGGAAACAGCCTGGTAAGTTGACGCCACGACCCGTTTGATGTAAGCAGCCTTTTGAAGAGGCTGCAAAACAACAACCATTTGAATAGTGGAACAGTTTGGGTTGGCAATGATGCCCTGGTGCCTGTAAGCAAATTCGGGATTCACTTCGGGCACTACCAGGGGCACACCTTCTTGCATGCGGAAAGCATTACTATTGTCAATAACAACTGCACCCCGTTTTACAGCTTCCGGCCCATACTCCTCGCTAATTGATTCACCGGCACTGAAAAATGCTAGATCAACCCCGTCAAAAGATTGGGGAGTGAGCTCTTCCACCATATAATCCTTTCCGTCTACTTTTATCACCTGATCTGCTGAGCGTGAAGAGGCCAGTAGTTTGAGACCATTATAAGGGAATTTGCGTTCAATCAACACTTCTACCATTTTTTGACCGACCATTCCGGTTGCTCCGACTACTGCTAAATTAACCTTTTTTTCCATACCACTACCTCCTGCTTTGCTTGATTAATATATGTTCAACAGCTCTGTATTGTCTGATCCGAACAGCTCAACCAGATCCATTTTGCTCTGACCATTCTGCCTGGCCATTACAGTTGTCATCCTGTGCATCTTCAATCAAATCAGTTATAACCGGCATGTATTGCCTACTGCCTTTGACTCTGCGGTCCCAGGTCCGGATGAAAAAGAAAATCAGAGCCATCAATCCAAGCCCAACCCCAACTCCGGTTAGCTCCTGGTTGCCGGCAAGCCCCAGGTTATCAGCCAGGGCCAACCAAAAAAATATGCCGATTAGCAAACCTCCCAGGGGAACCAAGTAAAGCATAAATGAAATGAAGAGCATGCGGCGATCATCGATTTCAAGAAGCACCCGCTGACCGGCTTCAGCTCGAATCGGATTTTGGGCTTCGATAATAGTCTCTTTCTTTTTTGCACCGCTCATCACCCCGCAGCGCCCACAGCCTTCACAGGCCAGATGCCGCTGCAGGATGACAATTGCTGTTGCTCCTTTATTTTCTGATACCAGACCATACTGTTCCATTATCTACATAAACCTCCTTCGCGGTGTTAATTCCCTGACCGGTTACCAGTTATTCTATAAATATTAGCATAACACAGCAGCAGTAACAAGGGAATCTAAGCCCTGATCTAATTTGTCATAAAAAAAAGCACTCACCACTTAGGGTTTTGTGCTTCTGAATAGTTAATGAAATATTAGGTCTCTATCCCTGTTTAACCGGCCAAATAAGACTATGCGAAGGCTTCCGGGATTTCCTTTAAGGTGGCGTAATTGAAAACGGGACCGTCCTTGCAGACATACATTCCACCGGCATTACAGCGGCCGCATTTACCAACTCCACATTTCATCCTGTTTTCAAGGGTTGTATAAATTTGGGCATCTTCAAAACCCAGCTTTTTAAGGTTTTCGAGGACGAAGCGAATCATGATTGGCGGACCGCAGGTGATAGCAATCGTATTTTCCGGGGAAGGATTTAAATCCATCAGCATCGAAGGAACAAACCCGACATTATGGTCCCAATCTTCTTCTTCCACATCGATGGTCAGGTGGCAGGAGAGCTCGTCATCCTGGGCCATATCTTCAAATTCACCTTTGAAACACAGGTCACCAGAAGTCCTGGCTCCGTAAATCATAGTCAGACCACCATAATCACCATAGTTTGCCTTGACATATTCAACAATCGGGCGCATCGGAGCCTGGCCAATGCCACCGCCGATGGTCAGGATATGCTTACCCTGCCACTCATCCAGGGGAAAACTGTTACCGTAAGGACCCCGGACTGTCATCTTGTCTCCCGTTTCAAGTTGATGCAGGGCCTGGGTTACTTTCCCCATGCGCATTACTGAAAAACGCAAAAATTCACCTTCCGTTGGTGAGCATGAGATCGAAATCATACTTTCACCGACACCGAGCACTCCAATCATCGCACATTGTCCCGGACGGTGATTCCAGTCTTTGCGCACCGCTTCGTCATCTAAAACAACTTTGAATGTCTTAATGGCCCTTTCGCCACCGGTTTCATACCAGGTATCCTCTACCGTTGCATTATAGGGAATGTAGGGGTTATCGTTGGTTATCATAGTGCCTCCTTCACCTGCCCTAAGATGTTCACAATATCAATATTAACCGGGCAGAGGTTGATACACCGTCCGCACCCGACACAGGCAATCACATCAAATTTATCAACATAGTAACTGTATTTATGGTTAATCCGGTTTCGAGTCCGTTCCCGGCGGGTTGCCCGGGGATTGTGCCCCGAAGTATGTAATGTATACTCTTCAAACATGCATGAATCCCAGGTCCGGCAGCGTCGGCTTTCAAAACCCTCCGTTTCGTCCTGAATGTCAAAACAATGACAGGTGGGGCATAAAAAGGTACATGTTCCGCAGCCAAGACAGGATGCCGACACACGCTGCCAGAGAGGATCTTCCCATAAGCGGGGCAATCCTTCCGGGACTCCTTCCGGGTCTACGCTGCGCTTGATTTTTTGCTCAGCTTCCTTGATGATCTTTTCTTTTTGCTGGATCGGATCATCTGTGGTTTCATCAAGAAGATCCGCTGTGTCTTTAAGCACAGCTTCCCCTTTTTCAGTCACTGCTTCTAACAGGTAGTTTTCGCCAAGATCAACAATCAGGAGATCCAAACCGTCGGTTGAAGCAGGACTCCCTCCGACAGAGGTACAAAAACAGTTCAAGCCGGGCTCGGTACAGGCCAGTCCAATCATGGTGACCATTTCACGCCGCTTTAGATAATAAGGGTCATTTTCATCCCAGCTAAACAATTTGTCGATAATCGTCATTGCCCGCGCATCACAGGGACGCACTCCCAGAAGCACTATTTGGTCCTCTATCTGTGGCACTTCAAGATCTTCGCCCTCCACCTTAAAACGAAACAGGGTTTCGGTTTGAGGGAATACTGCCTGCTTGGGAGGCACCCGGCTATTGGAATATTCAAGGTCCGGCGCTTCCCCTTCAGCTGCCGGGGCAAAGCTTATAACATCACCATCTGCCCGGGGAACCCAGAGATTTTTACCGGCCAATTTTCCGACAAACTCAGGCCATTTTTCTTTATTCAACAGCATCGCTGACATATCACCCACCTCTACAGTATGAAGTCTTCGGGATCATCCGGTTTATAGCTGGCCTGGAATGGTTCTGCCTCGGGATCAACCCCGGGCTCAAAACCATATTTATCCCGCACTTCCCGGGCCAGTTTGCGATTTAGCCTGCCCAGGGGAATATTTGCCGGGCAAACT
>SKPU01000107.1 GCA_007119335.1 Syntrophomonadaceae bacterium | reverse complement strand
CCCTGGATCACTTTTTTATGTTGCTTAAAAATTGGCTTTGGCAACCAGGCTTTGCGTGGTATTTTTAGATGCCGGGACAGGCATTGCTGCAGCTAAAGTTTTGGAAATGAAGACCACAGGGATTGGTCCTGCCGAAAGAGAAGGAACAGCTGATTATATTTATTCCTCTGAAATTGGTCTCAGGCTGGAGGAAATCATCTGACGAAGGAGAGCAAAACTTAAAATGGAGCGAAAAGATTTTGGATACATCATTGAAGGGACAAGGGGTTACCTGCATATTTTGTTTTACGGTAGTCACATAGTCCGTTTTGTTTACAGTGATCAAAAGGAAGCGCCGCCTTCGACTATGGCCGTGATCCAGACACCGAAAAAGGCAGTTGCTTCTTCGGAGCACGACATATTAAAAACAGAAAAACTATCCATCAATGTGGACCGGGAAACACTTTCTGTTAGAATATCCGATCAATACGATCATACCATCAGCGAAGATTTGAGTATTGCTTTTAACGAGAAAAGGATAGAAAAGAAAAGGTTATGGGAAATCGGGATTTACGGTAACGGGGAAAAATATAGCTGGTTAAATCAGCTGGGAGTTAAGACATCAAATTATAACAGTGATGTATTGCGGCACGCAACTATTCATAACCCCATGGTGGAACAGATGCACACGGCAATTCCTTTCTATATTGGGGTAGCTCCCGGGCAGGCTTACGGGATATATCTTGATAATAGTTACCGCACCAGTTTTGATTTTGCTGCAAGCAATCGTGAAAAAATTAGTTTTCAGGCTGAAGGTGGATTTCTCGATTATTATTTCATATATGGCCCTACCGTAGATGAAGTAATTAAAAACTATTCTTTCCTGACCGGTACTCCACCTATGCCGCGCAAGAAATTCTTAGGCTATCATCAGAGCCGTTACAGCTATGAAACTGAGGATGAATTGCTTGCCGTGGCGGAAAGCTTAATTAAACATAAAATACCCTGTGATGTTTTGTATGTCGATATTGCTTATATGGATGCGTATAAGGTTTTTACCATCAGTGAAAAACGTTACAAAAATTTTAAGGCTACCTTGCAAAAGCTAAAAAGCATGGGTTTTGCTGTAGTAGTTATTGTCAATCCCGGGGTTAAAGTTGAAAGAGGTTACCATGTTTACGAAGAGGGCAGGCAAAAGGGCTATTTTGTAACTAAGCCCGGAGGGGATATCTACCAGGGAGAAGTTTGGCCGAAGCCAGCTGTATTTCCTGACTTTTTGCGCAGTGAAGTGCGGCAGTGGTGGGGTGGACTTCACCGGGAGCTCCTGGCGCAGGGGGTAGATGCTATCTGGAATGATATGAATGAGCCGGCAGATTTTACACAGAAAAGCGCTACCCTCCCTGAAGATACCGTGCACCGGTCAGATGATGGTAAAGAAGTGTCACATGCAGAAGTGCACAATATTTATGGTCTGCTGCAGACCCGGGCTACCAGGGGAGCGCTGGAAACTATAGAGCCGAACAAAAGGGCATTTGTCCTTACCCGGGCCGGCTTTGCCGGGACTCAACGCTATGCTGCTTTGTGGACCGGAGATAATGCCAGTGTCTGGGAGCATATGGAATGCAGCATTCCGATGGTTACCAACCTGGGTTTGAGCGGTTTAGCTTTCACCGGTGCTGACGTAGGCGGTTACCAGGGTGACTGCAGTGGTGAACTCCTGGTGCGCTGGACCCAATTGGGCGCTTTTTTACCCTATTTCCGCAACCATAGTGAAATAGGGACTGTTCGCCAGGAACCATGGGAGTTCAATGATGAAGTTTTAGATATTACCCGTGAATATATCCGTTTACGCTATTGTTTATTAACATATTGGTATAATTTAATGAGAGAAAGCACGCTTACCGGGGTCCCGGCGGTAAGACCCCTGTTATATCACCACCAGGATGACCTGAAAACATATAATATTAACGATCAATTTTTATTTGGCGAGGGAGTAATGGTTTGCCCGGTTCTCAGGCCTGGTGTGAATCACCGCATGGTGTATCTGCCGTCAGGTCTGTGGCATGACTACTGGACCGGTGAAACTCATGTCGGAGGCCGTTACATTACCCGCGAGACGCCTCTTGACATTCTTCCGCTTTACATTAAAGCCGGGACTATTCTGCCGCATGATAGATTAATTTCTGCTCCGGGTTATGAGCAGACCGGAGGAGCGATCGACATGCACTGCTATGCCGGGGATAATGGCTTTTACCGTCTTTATATCGATGACGGGGTTACTAATAATTACCTGCAGGGTGAATACAGTGAGCTGGAGTTTTTTTTAGAAGATGATCCCGTCCAGCCCCTGGTAAAAGAAAAAATAACAAAAAAAGGGTTTCCTATTCCTGAGATAAACTATAAAATTCACTTAAAGGATTGCAGGTAACTTAAAGATAAAAGAGATTCTTTATGCAGAAGTTGGCTGGCAACAATAGAAACAGGCAATGGTTTGAAGAGAAGGTAGGGTTATAGCTGCAGCCAGGTGAGTTGCAAAAAGATTTTGTAACTGATATAAATGTATTCTATAAACTTGTCTTTGTTCTAGGCACAGCGAATAAAAACGCTCCTGGACAAACAGGGCATAGTAAACCCGTTACCCCGGGATGGGTAGTAAGGCAGATAATAATAACAGAAGAGGTGTCCCGGTGCTAGGCAATTATGTAAATGTTTTAGCAATTATAGTTGGAAGTTTGCTCGGTTTGTTGGTACATAAACGATTAAAAGACGAATATAAAACCATAGCCATGCAGGCCATTGGATTATCTGTGCTTTTTATTGGTGCCACTACAGCAATCGGGGGTTTGCTGGATCCTGATAGCGAGGCGATTCTTTTTATAATCAGCCTTGTAATCGGTGGATTGGTTGGTGAAATGATCGGTTTAGAAGATCTGCTTGAGAAATTCGGCCAACTGCTGCAGGGCAAAGTGGGTTCCGGTGAGCAGACAATAGCCCGGGGATTTGTAACAGCCAGCCTTATTTTTTGTGTGGGGACTATGACTATCATCGGGTCTCTTGAAAGTGGATTAAGAGGCAATCATGATATGCTCTTTGCAAAATCAGTTTTAGATGGTATAACTTCGATGATCCTGGCTACAACTATGGGGATAGGAGTGATTCTTTCAGCAGCGGTAGTTTTTATCTACCAGGGTGCGATCATTCTTTTTGCTGATCTATTAGAACCGATGCTAACAGTTGATATTATACGTGAGATTTCGATTATCGGGGGTATTCTTATTTTGGGGATCGGTCTGGGGATGATGGATATTAAAAAAATTAAAACGCTTAACATGCTGCCGGCAATATTTGTGCCGGTAATTTATTATATTGTTGTAATACCGCTTATTCAGCGCTTTATTTAGGTGCGAGAGTAAGATTAATATTCTGCGGGGTCATCATAGCTTATTGAGTAGTTAAGTGTGCTTCAAAAGGTCATTAATCATTTCTATACGGAGCATACTCTTGTGTCACGAAACTGCAAATCTTTTATTGATCAATGGTTTTTGAAGCCAGGGAGTTAAACATGTTATGACCAATCAACAACATTTCAACCGCGGAAGCATTTTTCGCCTGATTGTCGGCTCAGTATTTTTACTGAATGCCTTTATTTTCTTTTTCCAGGCTTTGACCAAGAATTTGTTCCCACCTCTGTTGTTACCATTGCGGGAGGCTTACTTGATCGATCATGCCCAGGCAGGATTGCTGGTCAGCCTGGTATTTTTCGGCTATGCCCTGGCCCGTTTCCCTTCCGGGGTTATCGCTGACCAGATTGGTTGCACCAGGACTGTTTTGTTGGGCAGTGCTGCTATGGCATTTTCTTTTATTGGGGTGGCTTTATCGCCCAGTTATCCGATCTTAGCTTTGATGACTTTTATTCTCGGGGTGAGCAGTGGCATTTATGTTACCGCCGGTTACACCCTGGCAGTCCTTATCGGTTCGCGGGAAAGGGCAGCTACAGCTACGGCCGCTTTTGAATCTTTTGGTATAGTGGCCGGAATCATTTCACCGGTCCTGGTTACTGTGTTTGTGGTTTTTTTAAACTGGCAGCTGCTTTTTGTCGCCTCTGGATTAATGCTGGTTATAGTAACCTGGTTATTTTATCGGAAACGAGAGATTTCTGCCCGGCTTGAAAGTGAGTATGCAGTGCAAAATAACATGTCATCCTCAGCGCACCGGAAAAATGCAGAGAGTCATTTAAGCTCTAAGGCTAAGTTAAGTAGATTCATGAAGGACATAAAATCTTCAGCAGTCATTTTTCGTGATCCCTTAATCAGGCGATTTATAATCTGGAGCACCCTGGTCGGCGGGTTTGGTGCACTGTCCTGGACAGGGATTAACTCCTTCATCCCTACTTTTCTTGTTGAAGAGCAGGGCTACAGCTATGATATGGCGAATCAGATGTTTATTATTGTTGCTGTAGCAGGTTTGGCGGCGAAAATTGGCACAGGATGGCTGGCTGATCGTTTTGGGAACAACCTGGTTATGTTCTTTAATCTCACCTTTAGTGTGGTTCTGTTCATAACCTTGCCCGTAATAACGGGTTTGTGGCAGACTCTGGTTGTTTTAGCTTTGCTTGGAGCAACCTGTTTGAATACTAACACCTTGATCAATTCCTACGTGCTTCGTTCTATGCCGCCTAAGTACCAGGGCGCCGGTTTTGGTCTTTTTTGCACTGCTTACACAGTTATTTACAGCCTGGGCCCATACCTGACCGGCTTCTTGTCCGGGTTTGTCGGTTTAAGCAGGGCTATTCAACTAAGTTCATTTGGTGCGGTTTTAGCCGCAGCCCTGATCCTGGCAGCCGGTTACATAGTTCCCCAACATCTGGTAGGTAAAATGGTTTCGAGTCATCAATAGTGCAATAAATTCTTATCTGCTTAAAATTATCAGGTTGCTTCATTATGCTTTGAAATGGATATGCTTTTCAGGGAAAATTTTCCACAGCCGTTCTGACGCACCGGTTAATATCATGATCGGCCTTTTAACTTTAAAAGAACTGAACCAGTGAACAGATGAACAGTTTTGATTGTGAAGGCTGCCGGTATAAGATTAAAAGTGAAGCAGCCCTCCGTTTTTGCGGAGGACTGCTTTTGAGGCAAGGGAATCTAATTGGTAGTTCTGTTGAGTTGCTTTGAACAAAGACCGATCATGCCACTGAATTTACTGCTCGGAGCTTTGCTGCGCTCTATTGCCACTACCTTTTTCACCATTGAAATTGCGGTTGCCTTTGTTTTTCTCTCCGAAGTTGCCGAAACGATCTTTAAATTCATCCGGAACAATCTCGAGCAAGCTGTCT
>SKPU01000013.1 GCA_007119335.1 Syntrophomonadaceae bacterium | reverse complement strand
TATGAATACTTACTTACGGTAGACGAAGTAATGTCCAAGATTCCTGAAATTATTTACTACCTGGAATCTTACGATCAAGACCTGGTGCGCAGCGCCATCCCCACCTATTTTACCGCTAGACTGGCTCGGGAGCATGTAAAAGTAGTCTTGAGCGGTGAAGGCGCAGATGAACTGTTTGCCGGTTATGGATACTTCAAGGGGCTAAACGGAAATCATGAAGCCCTGCAATCTGAAATGAGACGAGCTGTTGCTACCCTGCACAACGTCAATTTACAAAGAGTAGACCGTCTTACTATGGCTCATTCCATTGAAGCTCGGGTTCCATTTTTAGACCGGGAAGCCATTGAAGTAAGCTTAAGTATACCTTCTAAATACAAACTATGCGGTAATCCACCGGTAGAAAAGTGGATTTTGCGTAAAGCAGTGGAAGATTTGCTGCCTGACCAGATCACCTGGCGCAAAAAAGAGCAGTTCGATGAGGGAAGCGGAATTGTTGACTTTATCGAACAATCTATCGCTGACAAATTCAGCCGTGCAGATGCAATCGACCACCAGAAAAAACACCCCGAAGTTAACTTGCGCTCCCATGAAGAAATATACTATCACAAACTGTTCACCGAAGTCTTTGACCATCCCGAAGTTATCGGTAACAACGTAGGTCGCTGGTCGGATCGGCCCGACTATCAATAACCATTTAAGCATTCAAATTAGCAGGACATCAATGATTTTAATAAGCCTCTCGCCAAGATATCGGCGGGAGGCTTTAGTATACACCAAGGTGTTCAGAAAGATTCACTGTTCCGGTATAAGCGCTTTTAAGGGATCACATTTTCGCAGGCCACGGCAGTTTGACATTTCCCGCAGCCATGACGAGGTCGGTAGCGGGGGCTTATTACATTACTTAAATAATTGTAACAGACCTGGGCATTCTTGCCCTCTTCAGTGATAGCCCCGGCAGGACATCTTTCAATACACTGACCACATCTGTTGCAGTATTCTTCATTCCCGCTGTAGGACCTGGAAGAAGACTTAATTAGCAGGTCAGTAACTATACTGCCGTAGCGGCCGGCACAACCATTTTCGGTAATCAGGGATTTGCTGAGCGAAAAAGTACCCAGGCCCGCTATATAAGCGGCGTGTCTTTCAGACCAGTTACTTCTCAAATCGCTTCTTTTAAAACGGCTATCCAGAGCAGGGGCAACAGCTTCGCCTCCCGCTTCTTTTACTGAATCAACCAGAGCCTGCCGCAGTAAATTATTAAACTCTTCTCCCTCTATGCGCCCATAGAGCCATTCCTTAGCAGGCCATTCTTCCACCCGGTTAGCTTCACAAATTTCTCGGGAAAAAGGGAGGAAATATGACACTACACTCTTAGCTCCGTTTAACCATTCCGAAGGTAATAAGTGATGTTCTCCGATAACAGCGGGATCTTTTAGTTTAGCAAATAAAGAATCTGAGGCTTTCGCTACTTTTAACAGAGGATAATTAAAGATCCTTTCTATGCTGAAATCTTTTTCATTGACCCGGTTCAAAAGACTTTCGTCCACCAGCCGGTCCATCTGCTCCTTTAAATCTTCAACTTCCATCTCTATTCCTCCCATCCTGTGTAACTTACCTTTAAGCAGCTGTTTTATACCTAAATTCCACGTCAAATAAAAAATTCCTTTTTTTGAGCATTTTTATAAGGTTATATTTAATAATTACTGATTCTCGGCCGGGAAACTATTCATTAAGCCCAGGGCTTTTTGCATAATCATGTTAACATCGCGGACATCGACGCTGCCATCTCCATTCACATCGCTGCTTAGCAATTGAATCTCATCAAGCTGCTCTAAACCAAGCACATAGCGCATTAACAATACAACATCTTGAACATCGACACTTCCAGTATTATGCAGGTCTCCGTAATCAAAGACTAAGACCTCTCCATTTATAAAAGTTTCGTAATCAGACCAGTCACCACGGCCATCAGAATTCACAGCCCTGACCCGCCATATGTATTCACTACCATCATCTGAAAAACCTTCTACTGCAGCAGAAGTTACGTTGCCCAGCTCCTTTTCTTTAAAAATTAGCCTCTCTTCAGCATCCCTGATTTGCAGCAGATATGACTCTGCCTTATCAGCAGCCTCCCAGCTAAAATCAACAGCCCCACCTGCTATAAAAGCATCATCTACCGGAGAGGTAAGCACAGTCTTTCCCGGTGGTTCAGGTTCAGGATCCGGTTCAGGTGACGGTGAAGGACTTGATTCCTCCTTATCATCATCTTTACCAGTCTCATCTGACTCATCAGTTTCGCCTTTTTCATCAGAATCATCTGGCTCATCAGTTTCACCTTTTTCATCAGAATCATCTGGCTCATCAGCTTCTTCGGAATCGCCATTTTCATCAGAATCATCCGGTTCATCTTCTATTTCTTTAAAAATCGCAACCAAATTGCGATCTGATTCGGCTGTGAATACATACTCGACATCTGAGTAATTTTCACTGGTGTCGTTGTCTTCCCAGGTTTCAAATTTAAACCCCTCCGCCGCTTCCGCCTTGAGGGTAACTTTTTCACCGTGTTCGTAAGTGCCCCCGCCGTTCACCTCGCCGCCGTCTTCTGGAGTTACAGAAACTTCAATCGAATATTTTTTGAGCTCAAAGTTGGCGGTTAGATTAATATCATCTTCTAGCTTAACGGTATATTCTTCTTCATCAGAAACCACACTGTCTTCTTGATCAGTCCAATTAACAAACCGGTAGCCTTCCGAAGCTACAGCTTTTACAGTCACATTTTCGCCCGCAGTGTAGCTTCCACCACCGCTAACACTTCCACCCTCATTAGGGTTGGCTGAAACTCCAATCTCAAATGTTTCTCTACTGGAAGAAGATGTCCCGTAAATCCACTTGATCCCGAGAATATCATGTTCATGGAGATTACGTCTTATCTCACCGGAAGCAATCCTGCCATACATAACTTTCCCCAGGTCATTGGGGAAATTAGTAAAACTCCCGTATAGATCGGTCAAACCAAGCCAGTGTCCCAGTTCGTGTACGGCAACAGTTTCCACGTCAAAATCTGCAAATGACCACCATTCTTCTCCAGGACTCCAATCAATATCCGAATTAAAAACAATATCAGCCTCAATAATTTCACCCAGGCGGCTGTAAATAGTAGCCCGGCCAAGGATCCCTTCAGGCAGGGTAGCCCAGATGATTTCATTGACATTATTATGTCCTATTGAAGTGGCATTAGTGGGCCCATCATAATCAAAGGTGAAATTCGCCCCGACCTCACTCCAGGTATCTGCCGCAGCTTTTACTGCTGACAGTTTAACCGGGTTACTATTGTAGTTCACCCTGTAGGGTACCGTGGGGTCAGAGCCTCCCCATTTTCTCTGAAAGTAGCCGAAACTCGCTGTAAAAGCAATTGGAGGAGACCAGGTGCCGTCTAAGTAAACATGGACCGGCCCACTGGAAGCGGAAAATAAATAATTATCAATTCTTTTCATGGGTGCCACTGCAACAATTTCGCTGTTGGTCCAGAAAACTATATCAGAAGACATAAAGCGGTGTTGTCCGCCATAAGTACTATAATAGAAAGCAAGATGATCATTGCTCCCTCGCTCACCAAAACCAGAACCGCTGACAACAACCTCTGAACCAGTTCCACCGGAAGCTATATTTGGGCTCATCCCATCTATACTTAGATCAAAAGAATAACTTGTAGTTTCCTGCTCAGTATACTGTTCAACACTAAGACTATCTTTAGTTATAATTTTCATATCTTGTTGATCAGCAATCAGGGATTCATCCCCTGAATGATCATATTCTTTTTCTAGATCGTCAATCTCTTTTTTCCCCTGGGCACTGCCAAATACCCGGAAGGGATTTCCCGCTGCCATCCTTTGGGGGATATGATGCAAACCTTTCTGCGACAGCTCGGAAGCTTCCATTTCTTTTAAATATAGTTTCGCTGTCTCGCCTTCTTCGAAAATAGGTTCGTCCGACACCCATTGCTCCAGGTCACCTACTTTTCCACCTTCTACGATAACCGTCTTTGTATTACCCCTGCCAGAGTCACTGAGATATTCTTTCACCTCGATACTAACCTCAGTGAAAATACCGGTGCGGTCTGCATTCCAGTAACTGCTGGTTCTTTGGACATTGCCTACGATGATATCATCTGCGCCTTCTTCTAATTCTTCTTCCGTCATCTCAAACATAAGCGCATGAACCTGATCCGTAAAGCAGAGCAAAACAAACAGGCAGATAACAATAAATAGAATAAACTTGCCAGATTTTATTGGTTTCATAATCTTCTCCTGGAAAATCTAATAGCTGATTTGAAAGTTTAACTTAATTATCGGTCAAACATAATTATCAATAGTATCTTCGTTACAATCCAGAATATACTTGCTGAATTGCCTTGTTTTACAGCAATATTCATATTTTAAAACCATTTTCACCTCTTCTAGGAGATGTGGAAGCACGTGATTTGCACACGTGCTTCCCAGGGCGATATATTATAACCTAACCAGGTAAAACTCTATTCTTGGACAGATGTCCTGTCTCCTTCATCATCTTCCTGGAAGGCATAGATAACAATGTTGCCAGCTAGCTCCTGGTCAAAATCAACAGACCAGTCACCGTCTGAGTCGGCCTCAACATCAGCTTCACCAACCAGAGTAGGCGGACCGTAGGCTTCAGCAGGTTCGAGTAGCTCAATAAATACCGTGGTTCCCGGATCTGCTGTTCCGGAAATCAGCCCGGTATCCCTGTCTGTTTCAATTACCTGCAGCGCTGTAACCAGGTGATCTTTTGCCGTAATCCCGTCTGTAACCTCGACACTGTCCCCGGCGCTTACTTCAACATCAGTATCGAAATAGCCGTCATTATCTGCAACCGTTTCATATTCATCATCACCGACGGTAATGTTTATATCAGCACCGGGAGCCCACCCAAAACCACGCACCATATTTTCTTCAACATAAACTGAAAATTTTGTTTCTTGATAATGCCAGTAGAGCATGGTGTTATCACCGGTAAGATCAATAATACGAGCATCCCCGGTAACCCCTTCGGCAATATCAAAAGCATCTTCTGAAAGGTCGGTGCCTTCTGCTTCCGAAAAATCAGCAGTCCACTCTCCATCACTGCCGGCAACCACCATCCGGGAAGGCATATCCAAGTAGTCAACTTCCATATCAAAAACACGGACTTCAACAATGTTGCCCGCAGGAGCTGTTCCTGATACCGTGTCTTCTTCTGAATCAATAACTGTCACATTCAGATCCCTGACAATATGAACTTTCTTGATCTCTCCATCGGTAGCAATTACAGTTTGTCCTCTTTT
>SKPU01000128.1 GCA_007119335.1 Syntrophomonadaceae bacterium | reverse complement strand
GTATATTTTGCGAAGATATCTGACTAACTCAGTACCGATTTGACCCATTGCTCCGGTAACCAGGATCTTTTTCCCCTTTTTCACTATTTTCTCCTCCTATCAAGAAATAGGCAAAATCATCTTCGTCTATGGTGCACCTTGCAAACATTCGTTCATTTTGTTTTTGCTGTGAAAAGAACAACTAGCTTTGCTGTGGACTTTGTGAAAAGTAGGTAGTTAATTGCTGTTTGTTCTCATACCGTGCCATTGCATAAAGAATAACTTTCTGCTTTTTTATGGTATCTGCAATAATTTTCTTAATTTAACGGGGTAACGATATTTTTCGATCCACTCTTTTCAATGACTATAAACTGGAAACTCCAGGCATAAGTTAATGACCCGCTGCTTGATTTTCCCCAATCCCTCAGGACTATCCCGCGATACCAGGGTTTCCTCAATCAATGAGGCAATTTCATGCATCTGCTGCGGATTCATGCCGCGTGAAGTCAGGGTGGGAGTGCCCAGCCTGATGCCGCTTGGATCGTAGGGCCCCCTTGGATCATAGGGAATTGCATTCTTGTTTACAGAGATATTGACTTGTTCGAGCGCTTTTTCTGCTTCCAAGCCTGAAACAAACTTATTACGCAAATCGACCAGGACCTGGTGAGTGTCAGTACCGCCGGTTACCAGATTAAAATCAAGGTCAGTCATCGCCCTGGCAAGAGCCTTGGCGTTGTTAAGAACAGATTTTTGATACTTGATATAGGAGGGTTGTTGAGCTTCTTTTAAAGCGACCGCCTTGGCAGCAATGATATGCATCAAAGGCCCTCCCTGCAGACCGGGGAATACTGCCTTGTCAATTAGCGAGGCATACTTTTCCTGACCTAGAATCAGGCCTCCCCGCGGGCCGCGAAATGTTTTATGGGTAGTAGCGGTGACTAGATCCGAAAAATGAACAGGATTAGGATGTAGACCGGCCGCAACAAATCCTGCAGTGTGGGCCATATCCACTAAAAGATAAGCGCCGACCTCCTCGGCTAGATCCTTAAAGCCCCTAAAATCTATGAGGCGCGGATATGAACTGGCCCCGGCGATAATTAACTTTGGCTTAACTTCCTGCACTTTTTTCCTGACTTGATCCAAATCAAGCAAACTGCTGCCCCGGTCTACCCCGTAGCTGAAAGAATGATAATATCTACCGGAAATATTAACTTTGCTACCATGGGTAAGATGACCTCCATGGCCGAGGTCCATACCTAAAATACGCTCACCGGGATCAAGCAGCGCAAAAAAAACAGCCAGGTTGGCCGAAGCGCCGGAGTGGGGCTGTAGATTAGCATGACCGGCCTTAAAGACTTCTTTTGCCCTTTCACAGGCCAGTCTTTCGGCACGGTCAACCCAGGCACACCCTCCATAATAGCGGGCGCCCGGATAACCTTCCGCATACTTATTAGTTAAAACCGAACCCTGCGCTTCAAGAACCGCCTTACTGACCAGGTTTTCAGACGCAATCATGTTTAATGATTCCTGCTGACGTTTTTCCTCTTCACTTAATATCTTATCAATATCCGGGTCTGAAGCTGGCAAAGCGTCCCTTTGCATAATCTTAAACGTATTATGCATCACTGGTCCGGCCTCCTAGATTAATTTGATAAGTTCTACTACTCTACTCTTTAAAAATTGTATCATAAAACCGGTATTCTATCCAATTTTTAAGGAGCATTAGCATATACAGGTTGCCTTATGAATTAAAATATAAACAAGGATCAGTTGTTTTATTGTTTGACTAAATCCGCTATAATAGAAGTGTGCCTAAAAACTACTTGGGTGAACTAAACACTCAGACTGAAAGGGTGTTAATAATGCCTGAACTAACCTGCAGTTCATGCGGCCATAGAGGAGAAGCAAATGAGACATGGTCAGAATGCCCGGAGTGCGGTCATACTCTTTGCCTGAACTGCAGCAAAAAAGAGCGCAAGGAAAAACAAGACCTGGAAAAACTCCGTAAAGGAAGCGCCGAGGAACGCTTAAGTGTAACCTGCCCCAGCTGCAGTTACGGCATGTTCCACATGTAAACAAGCAAAGAGCAGAGTTGATTAAACAAATTATTGCTGATAAAATTAAATAGCTATATAAATACTGTGGCAAGCTGAATAAGCTTGCCTTTTTGTTAATAACATGGCTATATAGCCAGAAATGAGGGATGAAGAATGAATGCCAAAAAAATTATCCTGGTTGTTATCGTTGTACTGGCAACCAATATAATAACTTTCTTTGCAGCCGGCACATTTATGTTAGAACCTGCAGAAAAGGATCCTGCACCGGAAACTGCCCAACAACCGGAGCTAATCAATGAAATAATCGCAATCCTCGAAGCTGAACATATCGACGAAATAGACCGGGAAAAACTTTTAGAAGGGACAATAGAAGGTTTGCTCGAGGCATTAGACGATCCGCAAGCCAGCTATATGACCCCTGACGACTATGAGAACTTTATGGTTCAGACAGAAGGAACTTATGGAGGCATAGGCATCGAAGTTTTCACCGACAATGATTACGTAACCGTGATGGCACCAATTTCAGGCACCCCGGCTGAAGAAATAGGTCTCAGCTCGGGTGACCGGATTTTATCAGTAGACGGGGTAAATTTGGTCGGAGAAGATTTGAACAAGGCAGTCAGCCTGATGCGCGGCGAGCCCGGCACTGATCTTTCCTTCAAGGTAGACCGGCCGGGTGTGGATGAAGAATTGGAATTTGAAATCAGCAGGGAGAAAATCGAGATCGATACAGTGGAATACGAAATGCTTGAAAACAATATTGGCTACCTCGAACTAAATAGCTTCGGCCAGACTTCAGGCCAGGAGTTTGAAGATGCGCTTGAGGAGATGAAGCAGGATGGTATGGAAGGCCTGGTTATCGACTTAAGAAATAATCCGGGTGGCCTGTTAGACGCAGCAGTCGATATTGCTGATCTCCTGGTTCCGGAAGGGCCGATCACTCACATCGCCGATCGCGACAGAACGCTCAAAACCATGTCCTCTAACAGTGCAGCGCTGGGAATTCCCCTGGTAGCGCTGGTTAACGAAACAAGCGCAAGCGCTTCGGAGGTTTTAGCCGGGGCACTTCAGGATACAGAAAGTGGGACTATTATCGGAACAAAAACTTTTGGCAAGGCTTCTGTGCAAAATGTTCGCGAACTGAGCTCCGGGGGCGCTCTGAGTTACACTGTGGCCCAATACAAAACTCCTTCAGAAAGAGTTATTGACGAAAAAGGCCTCTCCCCGGATCTAGAAGTAGATCCCCCTGCTATCGCTGAACTGGCCATGAAACCAATCAGCACCAGCCTGGTGCAGGGCGACGAGGGAGAAAAGGTGGAAACCCTGCAGATGATCCTTGAAGAAACAGGGCACTATGACCACGAAATTACCGGTGATTATGACCAGGCCACTGCCGATGCCCTGAAAGAATTTCAAGAAGATCAGGAAATCAAAGTTACCGGCGAAATGAGTGAAATGGTGGTCAGGCGATTCCATGAGGAGATAGAAAAGCTTAGGAAAGAGGATGATAAGAAACTTGAAAGAGCCCTGGAAGAACTGCTTAAAGAGTTTGAAGAACTTTAGTAGCAGCCCGATTTTTCCTGTTCAGGAGCTTAACCAGGGCCGGGTTTAAAAATATTAGCAGCTATAAGCCCGAAAGGAGTTTATTAATAATGAGTAAACGCTGGAATCTGACCAACCTTTACCAGGATTTTGATGATCCGAATTTTGGGGGCGACAGAGAAAAACTCTCCCTGCTGCTTGATTCACTTAAAAAATGGAAGCCAACCGAAACCGGCAGCAATCCTGAGGCAGCAGAAAGCTTTATAAGTAAGCTTATCGACTTCTATAATGTTTACAGTAAGCTGCTCTCCTTCGCCCACCTGAGTGTCAGTGTGGATGCCCGCAATGAAGAAGGCTTAAAAATCATTGAAGAACTTGAAAAAGAAGGCACCCGCCTGACCAGTCCAAGTGTCAGGTTCCAGAAATGGCTGGGCAATCTGGATGATTTGCCGGGCTTAATAAAGGGCTCTGCCTTATTAGAAAAACACCTTTTTTTCATGGAAGAGTTAGTTGAACAGAGCAAATATCTGCTCTCCGAAAAAGAAGAAACCATTATCGCAGAACTTAAACGAACCGGCTCTTCAGCCTGGACCAAGCTCCAGCAAAAATTAACCTCTATCCTGATGGTAGATGTAGAGATAGAAGGCGAAATAAAAACCCTTCCTCTACCGGAAGTCAGGAACCTGGCTTTCAAAAAAGACCCCCAAACCCGCCGAAATGGCTATGAGTCTGAATTAAATGCCTACAAAGAAATTGAGGAACCGGTGGCGGCCGCCCTGAATGGGATCAAGGGAGAAGTCCTCACCATTACAAACCGACGCGGTTTTGGGCATCCCCTTGAAGAGACCCTCCAAAAATCCCGGATGGATCAAGAAACCCTGGAAACAATGCTCGAAGCGATGCGGGATTTTTTGCCCCTTTTCAGGACATACTATAAAACTAAAGCACGGCTGCTGAACCAGGGAGAAGGCCTGCCCTTTTTCGACATATTTGCGCCAATGGGAAAAGTGGAGATGGAGTTCACCCTGGAAGAAGCCCAGGATTTTATTATCAAGAATATCAAAGGTTTCAGTCCGGAGATGGCTGAGCTCTACCAGCGGGCTTTCACCGAAAAATGGATAGACACCGAACCCCGGGAAGGAAAAAGAGGCGGCGCTTTCTGCGCGAACATTAATCCGATCGGCGAAAGCAGGATCCTTAGTAATTTCACGGGCAGCTTCAATGATATGACCACCCTGGCTCACGAACTTGGCCATGCTTACCACGGACACTGCCTGAACGAAGAAAGCATTTTAAATTCAAGATATCCTATGCCTCTTGCTGAAACCGCGTCAATTTTCAGCGAAACCATAGTAACCAGCGCCGCCCTAAAAGAAGCTGATCCTGAACAAGCTTTTGCTATCCTCGAAAGCAGGATCAGCCAGGCCGGGCAAGTCATTGTAGATATCTACAGCCGCTATATTTTCGAAAGCAATCTTTTTAAGCAGCGGAACCTGGCCTCCTTGAGTGTTCAAGAATTAAAAGACTTGATGCTCGAAGCCCAGCAGGAAGCTTACGGTGAGGCATTAAACCAGGACTACCTCCACCCCTATGCCTGGTTGAACAAACCTCACTATTACATGGCCGGCAACAACTATTACAACTTCCCCTATGCTTTTGGTTTATTGTTTGGTCTGGGGGTTTACGCCCTTTATTTGGAGCGGGGAAAGAGCTTTGTGGCCGATTATAACAAGCTATTACGCGCTACCGGCCAGAATAAAATTGCAGAAGTCGCTAAAATGGTCAATATTGAT
>SKPU01000043.1 GCA_007119335.1 Syntrophomonadaceae bacterium | reverse complement strand
TTACTAGGAGCCTGCCTAATAAATTGATTGCTGTATTCCACAAAGGTTTCGGTTAACTGAAGGTTGAACCGATCGTCTAGCTCTTCAAGTTCAGCGACCAGTTTCGGCAGGTCCTGAATGAACTCGGTGGTCATGAAAACAACTACTTCTCTCATTTCCATGATCAGAACAGGGATGAGGAAATAGAAAAAGAGGACGACAATAATAAGTATGATTAGCGAGGTGAACATAGCAGCCAGGACAGGTCTTAAATTTTTACTGATCAGGTAGTTGACCACGGGAGCGATCGTGTAGACAATAAAGACGGCGACAACAATGATAGAGATAACCGGCGCCAACTGAACGAGGAGCCAGATGATAGCAAAAACTGCTGCGGCAGTGAGGACGATTTTTAAGGCCAGTCGAGTTTCCCGATCATTAAACACGGCAAAACTCCTTTATGATAATTAGCGGATAAGCAAAAGTTGTGTTCCTATTGTACCACAAAGTGCGTTCCAAAAAAAGCGAACCTGATATAGATTGAAAGTATTTGATGCCCTGAAGGATCTACTTAGTCAGAAGTCGAAAGATAAGCAAGGAGTATTTAGAAGCCAGGCGGAGGGTTAACCATGAGCAATTTTGTTCACCTGCATTGTCACTGCGAATACAGTTTGCTTGACGGTGCTGCAAGATTAAAAAGTTTGGTGAAACGCGCTGCTGAGCTAAATATGCCCGCTGTGGCAGTTACTGACCACGGCACAATGTTTGGGGTTATTGATTTTTACAAAGCCGCTAAAGAAGCCGGGGTAAAACCAATCCTCGGTTGTGAAGTATATGTTGCTCCCCGTTCACGATTTCAAAAAGAAGCCAGAAGAGACGATTCGCAGTACCACCTGGTCCTTTTAGCCGAAAATGAAACCGGTTATCGCAACTTGATGCAGCTGGTCTCAGCCGCCTACATGGAAGGTTTTTATTACAAGCCGCGTGTTGACCGGGAATTGCTCGAAGCGCACAATGAAGGCCTGATTGCATTAAGTGCCTGCCTGGCCGGGGAGATCCCCACCTTTATTATGCAGGGACAGTTTGAAAAAGCGCGGGAGACGGCTTGTTATTACCGGGACCTTTTTGGTAAAGATAATTATTTTTTAGAACTGCACGATCATGATCTGCCGGAACAAAAAGAAGTGAACAGCGCATTAAAGCAGCTTGGTTCAGAGGAAGGTATACCCCTGGTCGCTTCCAACGATGTTCACTATTTATCGCGGCATGATGCTGAGGTTCATGATGTTTTGCTCTGCATTCAGACCGGTAAAACAGTAAATGAAACTGAGCGGATGAAATTTGGTTCGCAGGAATTTTATTTCAAGACGGAAGAGGAAATGGCCACCCTCTTTCCCGATTGTCCGGAAGCAATCAGCAACAGCGTCTGGATAGCAGAACGCTGCACTGTTGAAAAGGATTTTTCGCAAAGGCATTTGCCCGAGTACAAGCTTCCCGAGGGGGAAGATGATGTCAATGCTTATCTTGATAAAGTTTGCTATGAAGGAATGGAAGCACGCTACAGTGAGATAACGGCAGATATGAAAGAGAGGCTTGAATACGAGCTTGGTGTAATCAAACAGATGGGTTTTTCGAACTACTTTTTGATTATCTGGGATCTTATTGCTTTCGCAAAAAAAGAAAAAGTTATCGTCGGTCCGGGGCGCGGGTCGGCTGCAGGCAGTTTGGTTGCTTACTGCCTGGGGATTACTAATATAGAACCGCTTCAGCATGGTTTGTTGTTCGAGCGGTTTTTGAACCCGGAACGGATCACCATGCCTGATATTGACATCGATTTTTGTGATGATAAGCGGAACCGGATCTTGGATTATGTTTGTGAAAAGTACGGGCAGGAACGGGTTGCCCAGATTATAACTTTTGGAACCATGGCAGCCCGGGCGGCCGTTCGAGATGTGGGCCGGGTTTTAGCCATACCTTATGCCGAAGTTGACCGGATTGCCAAACTAATTCCGGTAGAACCGAATATGACTATTGCAAGAGCCTTAGAGCAGAGTAAAGATTTGCAGTCCCTCTATCAGCAGGAGGAACACTATCGCCACCTGCTCAATACGTCGATGGCTGTGGAGGGGATGCCCCGCCATGCTTCTACTCATGCTGCCGGGGTGGTGATTGCCAAAGAGCCCCTGGTCAATTATGTTCCTCTTTACAAGACCAGCGACAGTGCTGTAGTTACCCAGTTTCCGATGGGTACGCTGGAAGATCTCGGTCTTTTAAAAATGGATTTTCTGGGTTTGAAGACGTTGACCATTATAGGAGAAGCGTTAGAAAATATCGAAAAACGGCATCAACAAACCATTAATATTGAAGCAATTTCTCTAGATGACAGCGCAACTTACAATATGCTTTCGCAGGGAGAAACAACCGGTATATTTCAGCTCGAAAGTTCGGGAATGCGCTCAGTGCTTCGTGATTTGATGCCCAATAAATTCGAAGATATTATCGCGGTTGTTGCTCTCTACCGGCCGGGTCCGATGGATCAGATTCCGGTTTTCGTGAACAGCAAGCATGGCCGGGAGACCATAAAATATCCTCACCCGGATCTTGAACCGGTTCTTAAAGAAACTTATGGAGTGATGGTTTACCAGGAACAGATCATGGAAATTGCAGCCCGCATAGCTGGATTTTCTCTTGGACAGGCTGATTTGCTGCGCCGCGCAATCGGAAAGAAGAAAAAAGATATTTTGGATCAACAACAGCAGTTGTTTGTTGAAGGTTGCCTTAATAAAGGATACACCAGGAAACTGGGCAAACAGATTTATGATTTAATTCTTAAGTTTGCCTCGTATGGTTTTAACAAATCACATGCTGCTGCTTACGCCCTGATCGCTTACCAGACAGCTTATCTTAAAGCAAACTTCCCGGTGGAATATATGGCTGCCCTGCTGACGGTTTATTATTCAAACACTGACAAGGTGGCCCTTTATATCGCTGATTGCCGGAGGATGGGGATAGAAGTACTTCCTCCGGATGTCAATGAAAGCGAAACTCATTTTACGGTAGTCGGGGATAACCGGGTTCGGTTTGGGTTGGCCGCTGTGAAAAATGTCGGGATGGGAGCAATTGAATCAATAGTCCGAGCCAGGCAGGAGAAGCCTTTTGCTTCCCTGCGTGATTTTGCTTCACGGGTAGACCTGCGATTATGCAACCGTAAAACCGTGGAAAGTTTGATTAAATGCGGCGCTTTCGATTCGCTCGGCGGTCACCGCGCCCAGTACCTGGTTGCTCTTGATGATGTACTGGCCCAGGGCCAGGCCTTCCAGCGGGAAAGGGAAAACGGACAGATCTCCATGTTTTCCCTGATGGATAGCAGCGTGCAGGAAGAAATGCTTCATGATAACCTGGTCGACATCGAACCATTTTCCGACAAGGAAAGACTTAATTTGGAAAAGGAAATACTCGGTCTTTATATATCCGGGCATCCCCTGGAGCCTTACCGGCCGATTTTTGATAAGATGAAAATTTTAACCCGTTGTATAGAGTTAAAGGAGGCCGGAGATAATCACCATGTTAAAGTCGGGGGCCTGATCCTGGCTGTCCGCAGTTTTTATACTAAGAAAAACAACCAGATGGCTTTTGTCAGGCTGGAGGACTTAACGGGCAGCGTTGAACTGGTTGTTTTTCCTGAACAATATGAAAAGCATGCTGATCTGCTCATTGAGGATAACCTGATCTTGGTCGAAGGCCGCACTGATTTGAAAGAAGAAGAAGATGCCAAGGTACTGGTTGAAAAGATGGAACCTTTAACTCAGCAGCAAAAGTATTACCGCCTGATTATTGGTGAGGAACATGACCGTGATGTATTATCGAGTTTGAAGAATACCCTGGTTGCGGAAAACGGGGAGGTCCCGGTTTGCCTTTTCTTCAAAAAAGATAATAAAATGCTGATGCTGCAAGAAGAATACTGGATTCGCGATAATCCGCAGTGCCGCAAGCAGCTCGAACTACTCCTCGGGTCAGGAGCAGTCAGTGAACAATACAAGGATTACGGGGGTTAGGCTCCCCTTGCAGAGGCTTGATTCAGAAACAAAGATCAGGTAAATATTAAGGAGGATTATTTTATGCGGCGGACTAAAATTGTTTGCACAATTGGGCCGAGCATTGAGACAGAGGAAAAAATAGTGAAAGTGATCGAAGCGGGGATGGATGTGGCCAGGCTCAACTTGTCTCACGGCAGCCGCGAAGATCATTACAGACGCCTGGAGTTAATTCGCAAAGTTAGTGAAAAGAGCAGGAATAATGTTGGATTCTTGTTTGACACGCGCGGTCCGGAAGTGCGGACCGGCGAACTGGGCGAAGCTTCTTACATCCTGGAAGACGGCCAGGACTTTATACTGACCACTGAAGAGGTGATCGGCGATAACCTAAAAGTAGGAGTGACCTATCCCGATTTACATCTTGATCTGAAACCGGGCGATAAAGTTTTGATCGATGACGGATTACTTGTTTTACAAGTTTTGGAGATATCGGGCCGTGAAATCCTCTGCCGGGTTATACACGGCGGTGAACTGAAAAACTATAAAGGGCTCAATACTCCGAAAACGAGAATCAATTTGCCGGCGCTCGGGTCGGAAGACAGCGTTGATATCAAAATGGCCCTTGATAATGAGGTTGATTTGTTAGCTGCATCATTCACCCGCTCTCCCGAAGATATTATAGAGATTAGAAAATTTATTGAAGAAGAGCGCGGAAATATTATGATCCTTGCTAAAATTGAGAGCCGGGAAGGTGTGGAAAATTTCGATACAATTCTTGAGGTGGCAGACGGTATCATGGTTGCCCGGGGTGATCTGGGGGTTGAAATACCGCCGGAAGAAGTTCCGCTGCTGCAGAAGGAATTTATAAAAAAGTGCAACCGGGCGGGAAAACCGGTTATCACGGCTACGCAAATGCTAGACAGCATGATTAGAAATCCTCAGCCGACCAGGGCTGAGGCAAGCGATGTGGCCAATGCAATATTTGACGGCACTGATGCGGTAATGCTTTCCGGGGAAACAGCTGTTGGTCGCTATCCGATTGAAGCAGTCCAGACCATGAACAGGATTGCCAGGCATACGGAAGATGGCCTTGATTATAAAAATATACTGGAAGAGTCGGGCCTGACCTCTAAAAAAACTGTGACAGATGCGATAAGTTATGCTACGTGTCATATTGCCCACGAACTGGGCGCTAATGCTATAATTACTGCTACTCAGACCGGGCATACGGCGCGAATGGTCTCTAAGTACAGGCCGCGGGCACCAATTGTTGCTGTAACTTCACGCCGGAAAGTAGCTTCTCAGCTGGCCCTGACCTGGGGAGTTCACTCAATTATATGTCCTCCGGTCAGTTCGACAGATGATATGTTTGACAACGCGGTGCGCACCTCGCTTGCAGAAGGCCTGGTGGCTGATGG
>SKPU01000051.1 GCA_007119335.1 Syntrophomonadaceae bacterium | reverse complement strand
CTTTGGCGTATTTTAGCCGACATCCGGCCCAAAAACCCTTATTTGCAGGGCTTATAGCGGTTGCTAAGCTAAAGGTAAAAGCAGGATCATGGCCGAAAATGTAGAATCAAGTACTGCTTCAGAATCGGTGACATATGGTTAGTTGTTTTATTTTAAACTATTAGTAGCAGGCCCACAGCAGTGGCCTGTTTTTTATTGCCTCTTTTTTATAAAAGGGTCCGTTTTATAACCCCAGCAGCAAAGCAAAGGGTAAATAAAATAGAGGGCTTGATCCTGTACATTCATTTATGTTACAAGGAACACAACTATATTAATATTTGAAACTGTCAGACTGCTGTTTAGCAAGGAGGTTATTATAATCATAAATAAAAAGTTTTCCTGCCAATCTTATTTTTCAAGAAAGGATTTATCTGTTTTCTTTAGAACTATAGGCCGAACTTATAAAAATTAAACCTGCTTTAGTTTAATCTTAAGCTCTCTTTTTTAAATCTATGTTGGAATGAAAAGTGCAGCGCTTCTTGTGAACAGCACGAGCACCTTTGAAGTGACTACGATCTTTGATTTGACCGGAACTCCTGGCTGCCCATTAAAATAAAAGAAACTTTATAGCTGCTAGAGGAGCTTTAAAGATCAACAGTTTTCTCTATGATTTCTTTTAGAATATATCCAAACCCTGAACACTTTGCGTGAAACTGTCTGCCAAGCAGGATTACCCCAGGGATTTTCCAGGGATGCAATAGGAGATGTCCTGTTAACTGGGTAATTGAGGGGTATCCGTTGGCCTTAATATATTTTTTGAAAGGGATGGGGAAATTATCATGTAATCCGTCGCTGATTACCCTTACTACAACGTGCTCTATACCTTTTTCATTTAAAGTTTGAGCCAGATCCGAGCTTTCCATGTCGACAGCAAAAGCTTTTGTTAACTGCCCTACTTGGGTTTTATTACCAAATCCTGTCACAACTTGATTTGCTGTATGTAAAGGCTTATGCCAAACTTTGAACCCCGGTCGGGCTGCCTCCCCTGCCGTCTTTAGCACTTGATCTCTTAAAGTTTTACTTCCCTGCGTACAGTCCACAATGATATCTCCCACTTTGGATTGTATATTCAAGGCTCCGGCAGTACCGCTGATCAACACGAGTTTGGGGAAAACATATGACAGTGCTTCCAATAATGATTTTTTAGCTATTGGACCACCTATACCAGTGAAAAGAACCACAACATTTTGACTGTTATCACCTACCCCCAAAACGCCGCTCAAAAGGTTTTTTCGACCAGGGATAACTTCGCTTTGTTTTCGGAGGAGGCTGGTAAATGAAGCTAGTTCAAAAGGCAGGGATGCAGTTACAAGGACTGGTTTTTGCATGTGTGGACTCCTTTTTATATCAAGTGATAAATTTTATTTTGCTATTGATAAAATAAGAATTGGCAGGATGGTGCCAAGTGCCAATAGATAAAACTTAATGGATTCTTAACAGGGCTGACCATAATAATGATTTAAGGAGCGTTGGCTTTGTATTTTATATATTAAAGACCGTTAAGCCAGATATAGTTAAGAGGTTCTATTTTCAAACTCCAATAAAATGAAACTGGTTTCTTCAGTTTAAGTCCGAATAAATAATGCTGAAAAAGAGGTAATGAAAGGCTAATACAGCACATTAGATGAAGTGAAAAGAGAATTTACAAAGGAATAAAATGTATACAGTAATTATACCAAACAGTGTGAAACGTGATTTAAAAAAACTTGATAAAAAGGCCTTGCAAACAGCACTTTTAATAATGGAGGGTTTATCATCAAATCCTTTTCACGGTTAAACAGTTCCCCGTGACCAGGGCCTGTATCAGGCGGTTTCTTTGAATCAATCCAGAGTAGTTGTAAGCCATCTCCAGTTACCCCCAGGTGCAGGTTGCAGGTAATGAACTTCGCCATCAGCAGTGCCCAAAAGGAAAATCTGTTCGCTGCTTTCCACCAGGGTTGTTAATCCGGCTTCTTCTGAGTAGGTTTTCAGAAGGTGATAGTCTTCACGGCCTTTATAAGCTTCTTCAGGATCTTCCCAGCCCTGCAAGTATAAAATAGCCAGATCTTCATCTGCCCATTTAGCATGTACTGTATTGAAATTATCGAGCAGGTAATCAAATTCCCCGCTATCAAGATCAAGCAGGCATACCCTGGCGTTGGTTCCGGCCATGTCTCTTTTCGTTCCGAGTACCAGGTTTTTATCCTCAGAAATAGTGTTTGAAACAAAGAGCTTGTTATCCTGCGAGTATTTTTTCACCTTCTTGCCGCTTTCCAGATCGATCAGGGCCATTCCATAGATCTGCCCGCCGCCCGGCCCGACTGCACCGATATTTACCAGTAATTGATCGGGTTGCAGCCATAAGTAGGGGTAGTTGCCATCTCCATCATCGGTTATCTGGCGCAGGGTTTCCTCTTCCAGATCCCAAAGCCAGAGGTCTTCTTTAGCTGTACCGAAACGGGTAAAAGCAATTTTGCTCCCATCGGGGTTTGCCAGGGTATCGCGCAGAAAACTACGGTCATTCCACTCTTTGCTGAATAGCACATCACCTTCCAGGTTAACCAGCTTTATCGTACTATAGTCACGGTAGTGAAAGTCAAGAGCCGCCGCTTCACCCTGCAGGCCCCACTCAATGAAACCTACCCGGAATTCGAGAGCTTCCAGGCAAATTCGATTAGTACCAAACTGAGCATTATCGAAGCTTTTTATCTTCTGTTTACCTCCCTCCACATCAAGAAGGTATAGGTGTACCTCTGTGTATGACTCCGATGAGGCGAACAGTAGCAGGGTTTCCCCGTCAGGGTGCCAGTAGTATGATTGAATAACCAGGTCAGAATCAAAATCATGGGTATAAATAAGGTCCTGGTCGGGGTAGCTGTATAATTTTACCACACTATCATCGCTTGCAACCAGGTACCTACTGTCGGGAGAAAGGGGAAAAGAAGGTTGCCGGGTTCCTGAAGCTGTTTCATGTCTTAATGCCCGCAGCCTGATTCCACATTCGTATGGGATAATGATTTCATCTTTTTTCTCCTCCGATTGTTCGGTTTTTTCAGTGCTGTCCGTTTCGTCATTGGTTTCGGTCTCATCGACAACCGGCTCCTCCAGGCCTGCATCTTCTTCTGGTTGTTCCGGCGCTGCACAGCCTGCAGCAAAGAAAACCAGGCCGAATAGTAAGAGAATTCTCAGCGCCGGCGCCATTTTGAGTTTCAATCGATACCCCTCCCTAAGAAAGTACCGCAGAAAATTCTGCGGTGGATTGTAGGTCTAGTTTAACATACAGCTTCAAACCAGGGGGAAATACATTACGTGGAATCACTCGGGAAAATGTAAGCTGATTTCATATTGCAGGACGATTGAGGTAATATTGTACCGGTTAATTTCTACCTGGCAAAGGTAAAGCATCTTGACTTGCCAGGAATATCTTAAAATGTTAAGCTGTTGCTGAAATTAAACTGAATAATGCGATTAAACCATGAACTGGACTTTGTCGATCAATTGAGATTGTTGATGAGGAGAGATAGAAATGTTTTTTAGAAAATCGATCATATCGATTTTCTTCACTGTAATGCTCTTTTTTATTATTACCGTGCTAGTTGCCTGTGCACCATTTGAATACAAGGTTAAAGCGGAAATTGATCCTGCAGGTGCAGGGGATATTACCGGTATCGGAACATATCACGAAGGGGAAGAAGTAACCCTTAGAGCCGAGCCGAAAGAAGGATACTTGTTTGATTATTGGGTTGTGGATGGTGAAGAAGTTAGTACTGAAGAGAGCTGTAAGCTTACTGTAGAAAACGACATCAAGCTCACCGCTCACTTCTCTAAAGATGAGCTGCACAATCTAATGACCAAAGCTGAAGCAGCATTAAAGGAAAAGAACTGGGAAGAAGCAGGCAGCTACCTGGAAAAGGCAAGGGATCTGCCGGGGGCTGAAGATGAGCCAATTCTTAAAGGGGCGGATGCTAAAAACGCCTCCGGTGAAGAAGTTTTAAACCTTCTGAAGCAAGGCAAGGTGGTTACCAGGGACCAGGTTTTAACCGACTTAGAAAGCTTGGAAGATAAAAACGAAGGCCTAATTCATGAGTTCCCGCCTTATATGAGCCTCGAAGAGCTTCGTCCGGCGGAACCCCAGGTTGATCTCCTGGAACAAGGACCGGAAGAGCTATTAAACTGGTTTAAAGATTTGAGTAAATGGCGGAATAAATTACGAAACTTTCCTGTCCACCAGTACTATGAGAAACTGGTACTTGAGGAAGGGTTGGATGAGATCCAGGCCCGGTCAAAAAAGTACCTGGAGAGGTCATTAGTTTTATACTTTGGTGATAAATGGGATACGGGGGACGTTGTTTTTCGCTGGGTAGTTGTTTTTAGTCCGGGGCCGCTATTGCACGACGGCCTATTCTGGACGCCGGATATTAAGCCTGTCGATGCCAGTGCCGATGAAGACAAAGTCTTGATCAGCCTGGAGTTAAAAGAAGCCTTCAGTTTTGCAGGCTACGATTTTGAGGCCGAAGAGCAATATCAGTTGATTTATGATATATACAGGAAAGAGGATGGCACTTTCAAAGTGGGCAACTACACAATTAAGGACCTGGAAACAGGGGAAGTGCTGGAAGAAGTAAGCATTTCAATGTTTTAGTCTGGCATAAACCGCTAAAGGATTTAATGAGTCATGATAATAGCTTTTCCATTTGATTAACAAATTAAGTGGGGGCCCTTGCAATGATATTAAAAAAAGTAAACTTGCTGGTGATTGGCTGCCTGCTCGTGGTCATTACTTTAATGGTGCTTGCGGGTTGCTCTACTAAAGAATATGAAGTTAATCTTGAATTAGCTTCAGGTGAAGGGGGCACAGTATCCGGAGAGGGTCTTTACCAGGAAGGTGAAGGGGTAACTGTTCGAGCAGAAGCTGAAGAGTGCTATGAATTTATCGCCTGGCTTGAAAATGGTGAAAAGGTAAGCGGAGCGGAAAGAATATATTTTTACTATTGAAGAAAACAGGGAGCTGTCAGCTAAATTTGAAATTGAGGAAAAAGAAGAGGAAGTTGCAAAAGAAGTGGAAGGCACTGCCGGTGAGATTTTGTTTGAAGCACAGTATGCTGGACGCAGGCTCGATGTATCCCCGGATGGAAAATACCTCTTAACCAAGAGCCATCCTCACTATCCGATATATGAATGGGCTGCTTTTATTGAGGAAACCGATGCAGGAGAATCATTAAATGGAAAACTCCCGGAAGATTTTGATTCTGCGGCTTTGCTTCCTACTCCCGGTGCAGGCAGGCAACCAAACATTCGCCATCCTGCCTTTACCCCTGATGGGGATAAGTTGCTTTATGCTGGCCATGAATACATGAATAAGGCAACAATATATTTCACTCATGCAGGGCTTCCCCCGGAAGTGTTCCACCGGCTGGAAGTTGATAGCGGTTATACAATTAAACCTGCCTGGAAAGCAAACCAGGAAGGGATTTACTACATTACCGAAAAGGGCTTATTCAGCTACCTCTTGGAAGATGAAGAAGCCATGATG
>SKPU01000022.1 GCA_007119335.1 Syntrophomonadaceae bacterium | reverse complement strand
TTCCGTAAATCCTGCAGGGCAGAGGCTACCTGTCCCTGGTCACGGCTAAGACGGACTTCTTTTAATCTTTCAACCTGCCGGCGGCTGGTTGCCGGGTCCATTTTCAACAAATCAACCGGTTGTTCACCACTGGTAGTAAAGCTGTTAACCCCAACAACCACCCGTTTCTGCGCTTCGATTTCTTTTTGGTACTGGTAAGCGCTCGCCTGGATTTCCTGTTGAATAAACCCGTTTTCAATAGCCTCCACTGCGCCGCCGACTTGATCTATATGAGCAATATAACCGAGAACTTCTTCTTCTAGATGATCCGTCAGGCTCTCAATATAGTAAGAGCCGGCCAGGGGATCAACCGTATCTGTAACCCCGATTTCGTGGCCAACAACCTGCTGGGTGCGCAGAGCCAAAAGTGCAGATTGTTCACTGGGCAAAGCCAGCGCTTCATCGCGTGAGTTAGTATGTAAAGATTGGGTTCCACCCAGAACAGCGCTTAAAGCCTGATAAGCAACTCTTACCACATTGACATCCGGCTGCTGAGCGGTAAGTGAGGACCCGGCGGTCTGGGTATGAAAACGCAACATCATCGAACGCGGGTTTTGAGCGCCAAAACGGTCTTTCATCAGGTTGGCCCAAATCCGCCTTGCTGCCCTGAACTTGGCAATTTCTTCTAAAAAGTTCGATTGAGCATTAAAGAAAAAAGAGAGTCGGGGCGCAAACCGATCTATTTCCAACCCAGCTTCCAGGGCAGCTTCAACATACGCAATAGCGTTGCTCATGGTAAAAGCTAATTCCTGAACAGCAGTTGAACCTGCCTCCCTGATATGATAACCGCTAAAACTTATAGTATTCCAATTCGGTATGTTTTGACCGGCAAATTCAAAAATATCCACGACCAGGCGCATTGATTCCCGCGGAGGGTAAATATAGGTTCCGCGGGCTACATATTCTTTAAGGATATCGTTTTGAATCGTCCCCTGGAGTTTTTCCATGGGGATACCCTGTTTTTCAGCAATCGCCATATACATTGCAAGCAAGACTGCAGCCGGAGAATTAATCGTCATCGAAGTACTGACCTGATCGAGGGGGATTTGATCCATCAATATTTCAAGATCTGCCAAAGAATCTATGGCTACCCCAACTTTGCCCACTTCTCCTCTGGCCAGGGGATGGTCAGAATCATAGCCAATTTGGGTAGGCAAATCAAAAGCCACACTTAAACCGGTTTGTCCTTCCTCAAGAAGATAGCGAAACCGCTCATTGGTTTCTTCTGCGATTCCAAAACCGGCATATTGACGCATAGTCCAGAGCCGCCCGCGGTACATGTTGGGCTGGATACCCCTGGTATAAGGGTATTCACCAGGCCAGTTTAGTTTATCCAGGTAATCAAAATTTTCCAGGTGCAAAGGATCGTAAACTTTATCGATTTCTAAACCCGAATCAAGCTTAAATTCTTTCCGCTCAGGACGTTTTTCTAGTACTTTATTCAGTTTTTCCTGCCATTTCTTTTTTGCCTGGATCAGCTTATACTTATTCTCTTGATCACTCAATTTCCCCATCTCCTTCTTTCATTACTTGCCCGCCCCTGGATAACTGACAAAAAGGATACCATGGTAATATTAAATAACTTATTTATCAGCCAGGGCAGTCTTGATCAGAGGGGGCACTGCCATTGGTAGATCTGCGACTTTAACTCCTGCTTTCGATAGTGCTTCAGCCTTACTCTCAAAAGTACCCCTGCCTCTTTCAATTATAGCGCCGGCATGACCCATTCGTTTACCCGGAGGAGCACTTTTGCCGGCCAGGTAAGCTATCACCGGTTTGGTCATAGATGAGGCGATATGTGCCGCGGCTTCTTCCTCGGCACTGCCTCCGATTTCACCAACCATGACAACCGCTTCAGTAGCTGGATCTTCCTCAAACTTCTTGAGCACATCAATAAAATGTAAACCGACCACTCTATCACCACCCAAACCAACCACGGTGGTAGTTCCGATCTCATTTTCAGTCAAATGCCCAACAATTTCATAACAGAGCGTCCCGCTTCGTGAAACAACACCCACCGGGCCGGGTACAAAATAGCGGTTGGGCATAATCCCAATTTTAGAGTTACCAGAAGATACCAGGCCAAAAGTATTAGGGCCTACCACTACAGCATTCTTCTGCCGGGCATAAGCCATAATCTCCATGGCATCGTGCAAGGGGACACTCTCCGGAATCAAGACAATTATTTTTAAACCGGCATCCAATGCTTCGAAAGCAGCATCTTTAGCGAAGGGAGCAGGCATAAAAAGGATACTAGCTTCAGCCGAATGATGTTCTACCGCCTCAAAAGTCGAATTATAGACAGGGACACCTTCCACAGATTGCCCGCCTTTTCCGGGTGAAACCCCACCCACTATTTTTGTTCCGTAGGCTATCATTTGACCGGTGTGAAACGAACCCTGCTTGCCGGTTATACCCTGGACTAAAACACGGGTATTTTGATCAATATATATTGGCATTATCTTTAAACTCCTTTCTCACTTATGTCTCGAGTACTAACAATGCTTACTATACGGTTCCGGTCAATACTACGGCGTGACGGACAGCTTCATCCATGGAAGTAAATGTTTTAATACCAACTTTTTCGAGTATAGTCCGCCCTTCAGACTCGTTTGTTCCGACCAGGCGAAATGATACCGGCAGGTCAATTCCTTTATTTTCTTTCACCCGCACAAAAGCTTCAGCCACCACATCACAGCGGGTTATCCCCCCAAAAATATTGATCAGGAGTACTTTTGGATCGGTGCCTAACAACAGCTCTAAAGACTGTGCAGTTTTTTCTAGATCTGCTCCGCCGCCAAAGTCAAGAAAGTTAGCCGGTTCACCACCATAATGCTGAACCATATCCAAAGTAGCCATGGTTATTCCTGCCCCGTTGGCCATTACCGCAATGTCACCTTCCAATTCAACATAAGCCAGATCAAGTTTTTCCGCTTTTAGTTCCAGTGCCGTTTTTTCAGTTATGCGTGGCAATTCCTGGTGACGATACAGAGCATCATCGTCAATGGTTACCTTGGCATCAGCAGCCACCAATCCATCAGGTGTTAAAGCCAGGGGGTTGATTTCGGCAAGTTCGGCATCCTGGTCTCTGAACATCCGGTACAGCTTGGGCAAAAAATTAACAAGCTCTTTTTGAAGGTTCCCGGTTACACCCATCCGGCGGCAAATTTCCCGGGCCATATAACCCTGCATTCCCAGAGTAACATCAACGGGCCACCTGATCATGCGATTTTCAGCTACATCTTCTACATCCATGCCCCCGTCAAGAGAAGCAAGCACTACAGGACGATGAGCGCTACCGTCAATTGTTATGGCAAGATAAAGTTCCTGTTCGATCTCAATCTTTTCTTCAATAAGTAGTTTTTCAGTAGCTAAGCCATCTATTTTTAAATCTAATATCCGGGCTGCTTCTTTTTGCGCCTCTGCAAAATCGGAAGCGAACCCTATTCCACCGGCCTTCCCTCTTTTTCCACTTAAAACCTGTGATTTGATTACTACTTCACCCAGCTCGCCAACAACCTGTCCTGCCTGGTCTGCACTCTCAACCAGCTTGCTGCGGGGGACCGGAATATCGTACTGACTAAACAGTTCTTTTCCCAAATACTCGTATAATTTCAAGTTTCATCCTCCATTCAATATACTTTTGTTTCTGACACTAATATTTTTTCAGCTTATTATACAGTGTAGCAAGCGAGATATTCAAGGCCTGAGCTGCCTTTTTCTTGCCTTCCAGCGTTTCTCCATATCTGGTCAGGGCCAGTTGAACCATTCTTTGCTCCACTTTATCAATAGGGACAATTTCATCAAATTCAGGGACTTCCAGGGTTCTCAAGCGGCCAATATACGGGGCCAGATGGCGATGTTCTATTACAGCCCCTTCGGTCAATGCAACAGAGCGTTCAATAGCGTTTTTAAGTTCGCTAATGTTACCCGGCCAATCGTACTCTGTCATCTCCTGCCTCGCTCGTGGAGATATCTCTTTAACCTTTTTACCGTGTTTTCGGCCTATGTTATCCATAAACCCTTCAGCGAGCAGGGGAATATCTTCGGGGCGTTTGCGCAGCGGTGGCAGATTAACTTTGGCCAGGCTCAAATGCCGGTAAAGCTCGATCGAAAATTTACCCTGCAGGGAAGCATTTATAAGGTCTTCACTGGCCGATGCAATAATCCTGATATCAACCGGAATAGCCTTTTCTCCACCGATCCTAAAAAATCTTTGTTCAACCAGCAATTTTAAAAAATGCTGCTGTAAATACGGGTTAAGTGAATTAATTTCCTTAATAAATAGCGTACTGCCCTGGGCCAGTTCCATTTTCCCAAGTCGAGTTCGCAAAATCCCCGGCATCGCTCCTTTCTCACAACCAAACAATTCAATTTCCTGCCGGGAATCGGGCACAGAAGAACAGTCAATAACAATTAAAGGTCTTTTTTTTCGAGAACTGTTATTATGAATAGCCCGGGCAAAAAGGCTTTTCCCAGTCCCGCTTTCACCGCTTATTAAGACTGCAGAATCACTACGCGATGCTTTGCGGGCGCTTTCTACCGCCGAGGTAAAAACTTTGCTCTGGCCGGTTAACGACTCAAAACTGAGCCTGCTGCCGGAAAGCTGATCAATTTCTGCATAAAGACTGTCAATAATAAAATTACTATACTTCAGTTCGTCCATCAGCTTCAAGATGTTCCCGACAGGCTGAAAAACAACCACGGCTCCCATTAATTCTCCATCTAATATAATTGGAGAGGCGTTAGATATAACATCAGCATCAGACCCTCCCACATAGGTCCGATACCCAGTAACCGGCTTTTGCTGCATCAGCGATTGAGCCAGAGCTCCGTGCGGTGAAACTTCAAATATATTTGATTTAACCCGGTCTTCTTCCGGAATTCCGGTCACCCGGGTAAAAGCCGGGTTAACATACTTAACAATACCGTGTGCATCAACAACCTCAACTGCATCCTGAACAGCATTGAGAACAGAGAATAGTTCATTTTTGATCAAGCGGGTTTCCAATAATTGCTCCCTGGAATTAATTAAAGCATTTAGTATAGAATGGGGAGCAAGTTCCTCCAGTTTAACGCCGTTAACAAGGTTTTTCTTTAGATATTTTATCACCTCAGGCTCACCTGTTCCATCAATCACGGTTTCCAGTTCAGAAAGCGCAATGATTTTTTCAAGGTCAGCCGTAACAAAAACATTTTTACGTTCCTCTTCTGCAAGCCAGTCAAATCTACCATCGGGACACGCTAACCCAACGATACTTATTTCACTGCACTGATTGAGAAGCCGGAACAAATCAATGTTCCGTTCTCCTTTTAGCACCAAAGCTGTTTTTATCAATTTTAATAACTCCGTCTCATATTCTCTACCTTAGAATATTCGTAAATATTAGAAGAAATCCTGCCTAAAACTACTGATTTTCTAAATTAACAGGGAAATAAATATCAAAAACAAAGGAGCAGTTGAATTGGTAGTAAAAAGCGATTATAATAAGGGCGAGGTAAAGATTGCGGGCGTGGCGGAACTGGCAGACGCGCTGG
>SKPU01000076.1 GCA_007119335.1 Syntrophomonadaceae bacterium | reverse complement strand
TAAACATGAATATCGAGTTGATTACCCCGATTGCTATCGAAGAAGGAGTGCGCTTCGCTATTCGCGAAGGTGGACGCACCGTCGGGGCCGGAGTTGTTACCTCGATTAGCGAGTAAACAGGCGAATGAAGTCAGATGTTTTTAGAATAAGCGATGAAGTAAAAGGTTGCCGGTTTTTGCCGGGGAATTTTTACGGAGCAGCTCTGATATAATCAGGCGACAAGGAGGATTTGTCCATGACTAACCAAAAAATCAGGATCAGGTTAAGAGCTTTTGATCACCACTTATTGGACCAGTCTGCCGGTAAAATTGTTGAGACGGCGCGCCGTACCGGAGCAGATGTTTCCGGACCGGTTCCTTTACCGACAGAGAGAAGTCTTTACACGGTTATACGGGCGCCGCATAAATATAAAGACTCCCGGGAGCAATTCGAAATGCGCACTCATAAGCGTCTGATTGACATTCTTGAACCTGAACCGAAGACAATCGATGCTTTAATGAGGCTTGATTTGCCAGCCGGTGTTGACATTGAGATTAAGCTCTAGCTGATAGACGGGAGGTGCCTTATAATTATGAATAAAGCAATTTTAGCGCGAAAAGTAGGAATGACACAGGTCTACGATGAAAAGGGCCGGGTAATTCCGGTAACAGTCCTGGAAGCGGGGCCGTGTCATGTAGTACAGGTTAAGAGCATGGACAATGATGGCTATAACAGTATCCAGCTCGGATTTAAAGATAAAAAGGAACATCGTGTTAATAAACCGCTGAAGGGTCATTTTCAGCGGGCAAAACTTAAGCCGCAGCAGTACCTGCGCGAGTTTAGAGTAGAAGATTCCGCCGGATATAGCCCCGGGCAGGAAATCAAGGCAGACTGTTTTTCTGCCGGCGAAAGTGTAGATGTTAGTGCTATCGCCAAGGGAAAAGGTTTTGCCGGAGCAATTAAGAAAATGGGTTTTGGAAGAGGTCCGAAAACTCACGGGTCTCATTATTACCGAGGCCCCGGTTCGCTTGGTTCCGTTGATGCGGCGCGTGTTTTTAAAGGGCGCCCGCTTCCCGGTCGGATGGGTGGCTGGAGAATCACTGTCCAGAGCCTTGACGTGGTGGAAGTTGATGCAGGGAAGAATATGATTTTAGTTAAGGGTTCCGTGCCCGGTCCAAAGGGCGGCCTGGTTGAAATAAAGGAATCCGTAAAAGGCAATTAAACGGATAGCCCAAGGAAAGGAGATGCCCTGAACATGCCTAAATTATCGCTTTACAATAGAGACGGTGAACAGGTGGACGAGATTGAGGTCCAGGCCAGTCTTTTTGGGGCGCCGTTAAAAAAGGGAGCTCTCTATCAGACGGCTGTCTCGCAGGAAACAAGGCGCCGGCAGGGCTCGGCTTCAACAAAAGATCGCAGTGAAGTAAGAGGAAGCGGTGGCAAGCCATGGCCGCAAAAAGGAACAGGACGAGCGCGTGCCGGAAGTGTACGTTCCCCGCTCTGGGCTGGTGGTGGAGTAACATTTGGTCCACGACCTCACCAGAGAACGAGCAAGGTGCCTAAAAAAATGCGTCGGGCAGCTTTAAAGTCTGCTTTAAGTGATAAATTCAATGAAGGTAAACTTATTGTGGTTGATGATTTCGCTATTGACGCTCCGCAAACCAAAAAAATGGTAGCGCTTTTAAAACAACTGAATGTAAGTGGTGGCACTTTGATAGTTAATGCCCAATCTGATTTGAACGTGATTAAATCAGCGCGTAACCTGCCTAAAGTTAGAACAATATTAGCTCGTCAGCTTAATGTACTCGATATTCTTAATTATGATTATCTGGTCATGAACAAAGAAGCGCTGCAGCAGGTAGAGGAGGTGTTCGGTGGATGAGAGATGCAAGAGATGTAATTATCCGTCCTCTGATTAGTGAAAAATCTACCGACCTGATGGAAGATAATAAGTATACCTTTGTTGTATCTGAGAAAGCGAACAAGATTGAAATTAAACAAGCTCTTGAAGAGATCTTTGGTGTAGAGGTCGAAAAAGTAAACACAGCCAACTTCAAGGGCAAAAAGAAACGTCTGGGCCGTTTCCCGGAAGGGAAGCAGCCTTCATGGAAAAAGGCGATTATTACTCTGGCCGAAGGCAGCAAACCGATCGAGCTGTTTGAAAGCCGCTAGTAGAAGGAGGGAGTACTGTTATGGCTGTAAAACGTTTTAAACCTACTTCACCGGGGCGACGGTTTGCCACCGTATCGACTTTTGAAGAAATTACAAAAAAAGAGCCGGAAAAGTCGCTCCTGGCTCCCTTAAGTAAAAAGGCAGGCCGGAATTCTTACGGCAGGATCACTGTTCGCCACCAGGGCGGCGGCCATAAGCGCAGTTATCGGATCATTGATTTTAAACGTGATAAAGATGCTGTCCCGGCAAAAGTAGCCGGTATAGAGTATGATCCTAACCGTTCTGCCCATATTGCCCTGCTTCATTATGTCGACGGAGAGAAGCGCTATATTCTTGCTCCGTTGGGCTTAAGAACCGGACAGATGGTTCTTTCCGGTCACAAGGTGGAAGTAAGGCCTGGAAATTCAATGCCTTTAAGTTCAATCCCGGTTGGAACTTTTGTCCACAATGTCGAGATGAGACCGGGTCATGGCGGACAGCTCGCCCGCTCCGCCGGTGCAGCTGCCCAGCTTTCGGCTAAAGAAGGTCTTAAGGGTCACTTGCGGTTGCCTTCAGGCGAAGTTCGCCTGGTGCCCCTTGATTGTCGGGCTACAGTAGGTCAGATTGGCAATGTAGAACATGAAAACCTTACAGTTGGTAAAGCAGGCCGGAGCCGCTGGCTTAACAAAAGACCCACAGTACGCGGATCAGTTATGAATCCGTGTGATCACCCCCATGGTGGTGGTGAGGGAAGAGCGCCTATCGGTTTAAAGAGTCCGGTTACCCCCTGGGGTAAACCGACCCTGGGTTATAAAACCCGCAGAAAGCAGAAAGAATCGGATAAGCTTATTGTCCGCCGACGTAAGAAGTAACCAAAAAAGCGGGCACCTTGCCGAAATAGGCGAGCGTTCCGGTATCCGGTTGAAAGGGAGGTATATTTAATTGTCGCGTTCACTGAAAAAAGGCCCCTATGTAGAGGCCAGTTTGATGAAAAAAATTCAACAGATGAGCGAAAAGGGAGAAAAAAGGGTTGTTAAAACCTGGTCCCGTCGATCCACAATTTTCCCTGATATGGTCGGTCATACCATAGCCGTTCATGACGGCCGAAGGCATGTACCAATTTTTATCAGTGAAGATATGGTTGGGCATAAACTGGGCGAATTTGCCCTGACCCGGACCTTCCGTGGGCACGGGCACCATACCGAACGCTCTAGTACTTTTAAGTAGGGCAGAGGAGGCAGGATGACTTATGGAAGCAAGAGCACATGCTCGCTACGTGCGCGTGGCGCCGCGTAAAGTGAGGGCTGTAATAGACCTTATAAGAAATAAAGATTTGGATGAAGCCTTAAGCATATTACGCTATACCCCGCGGGGTGCCTCTTCAACTGTGGCAAAGGTAGTAAATTCTGCGGCTGCAAATGCTGAGTATAACCAGGAGATGAACCGCGGCGCGCTCTACATTGATAAGGCTTATGTTGATGAAGGGCCTACTATGAAGCGTGTTCAGCCACGGGCAAGAGGAAGGCGTAACCTGATTTTAAAAAGAAGCAGCCATATTACGGTTGTACTCAAAGAAAGAAAGGGGGTCTAGACGTGGGACAAAAAGTTAGCCCCATCGGTTTCCGGATAGGAATTATTCGTGATTGGGATGCGCGTTGGTTTTCCAGTAAGAACTATAAGGAGCAGCTTCATGAAGATTTGCACATCAGGGATCACATTCTAAAAACTCTTGATGGGGCCTCTGTATCGCGAATTGAGATTGAAAGGGCAGCCAACAACGTTCGCATTAATATTCATACCGCCAAACCAGGAATGGTTATTGGCCGGGGTGGAGCCGGAGTCGAAGGGCTGCGCAAGCAATTGGAGAAATTGACAGATAAGAAAATACATTTGAATATAATTGAGATTAAAAAACCCGAAATGGATGCCCAACTGGTCGCTGAAAATGTTGCTTCACAACTTGAAAGGCGCATAGCATTTAGAAGGGCCATGAAGCAGTCTGTTTTTCGCACCATGCGTAACGGGGCCCAGGGAGTAAGAATCGAATGCAGCGGAAGACTTGGCGGTTCTGAAATGGCCCGAAACGAGAGTTACCATGAAGGTAAAGTTCCGCTGCAGACGATGCGCGCCGATATTGATTACGGATTTGTGGAAGCCAAGACCACCTACGGACGGATCGGGGTTAAGGTTTGGATCTATAAAGGCCAAATACTACCTCCGATGCCCGGTGAGGAGAAACCTGCGGAGGAGGTAGACGCAAATGTTAATGCCTAAGCGGGTTAAATTTCGCCGCCAGCACCGCGGACGCCTGAAAGGGCGGTCTAAAGGCGGCACTACAGTACATTTTGGCGAATTCGGATTGCAGGCTCTAGAACCTTCATGGATTACGAGCCAGCAAATAGAATCAGCACGTATAGCCATGACCAGGTCGATTAAAAGAGGCGGTAAAGTATGGATCTGTGTTTTCCCTGATAAGCCGGTGACTGAAAAACCTGCTGAAACCCGGATGGGTAAAGGGAAAGGTTCACCTGAATATTGGGTAGCCGTTGTCAAGCCGGGCCGAATCATGTTTGAATTGGCTGGTGTAACTGAAGATGTGGCTAAAGAGGCTTTACGCCTGGCTGCCAATAAATTGCCAATTAAAACCAAGTTTGTGAAACGAGCTGAAGCGGGTGGTGTATCTGAATGAAAATAAAAGAAGTCCAGGAACTCAACGAGCAGGAGCTGGAAGATAAGGTCAAAGAGTTAAAAGAAGAGCTCTTCAATCTCCGTTTCCAGCAAGCCACCGGTCAGTTGGATAACGTAATGCGTATTAAAGAGGTCCGCCGTAACATTGCTCGGGTTAAAACCGTGCTCAGGGAACGGGCCCTTAGCTGAGCTTGAAGAGGAAGGGAGGCCCATCGGTTTGGTAACAGCTAAAACTAAAGTCCGAAGCGGCCGGGTGGTCAGTGATAAAATGAATAAAACCAGGGTGGTTGCGGTAGAAAGAGTAACTCGTCATCCACTGTATGGCAAGATCATCCGCCAGACAAAGAAGTATAAAATGCATGACGAAGAGAATGAATCCCGAGTAGGCGATGTAGTTAAAATGATGGAAACCAGGCCCTTGAGTAAGGATAAAAGGTGGCGCCTGGTAGAAATTACACGTAAATCGAAGCTGTAGGATTCTCTTTTCGAAAAGCCTGTCGGGAAGAGAATGAAAGGAGAGGCAACGATGATACAAAGTGAAAGCGTCTTAAAAGTAGCTGACAACTCGGGAGCAAAAAAGGTCCTGTGTATCAGGGTCTTGGGAGGATCGAAGCGCAAAGCGGGCCGAATAGGTGATATTATTGTTGCTTCGGTTAAAGAAGCCACCCCGGGTGGAGTGGTCAAGAAAGGCGAAGTTGTCCGGGCAGTCATTGTGCGCACAAAAAGTCGACTTAACCGCAGAGACGGCTCGCATATTAACT
>SKPU01000266.1 GCA_007119335.1 Syntrophomonadaceae bacterium | reverse complement strand
TGGACGATAGGGTCCGGTAGGAAACTGCTGTGCCTCCCGTTGTGGAAAGAAGGTTTGATCGTGCTTTTTTAAGCATAATCGCATCTTCCAAGGGGAATTTGCATTTTTTTATGTTCAGCTCAAAATGTGCACCCATCCGGCCAAAACTTTACGGAATTTGTTTTAAAAAATATTGAAGGAGCGCTTTAGATGTATTTAAGCAAAAAACTAAACCCTTTAATTATAGTGGTAACAGTCCTCGCATTTAGCATGGTTTTATTAAACAGCGGGTGCACTGATCAGATTGAACCTGATTCAGAACCGGAACCGGAAGAAAAGATTACAGAAGGCTCTATCACTCTGGCAACTACCACCAGCACCTACGATTCAGGCCTGCTAGACTACCTTAATCAGGCTTTTACTGAAAAAACAGGAATTGCAGTAGAAGTAGTTTCGCAGGGCAGCAGCGCTGCTTTGAATATGGGCCGGCGAGGCGACGCTGATGTTTTATTAGTGCACGACCGAAAATCAGAACTCAAGCTGGTTGAAAAAGGCTACTTTGTCGACCGTTATGACGTTATGTATAACGATTTCATATTTGTCGGGGCCGAGGATGACCCGGCCGGACTTCAAGATATAAACGATCCTGCCAGTGGTTTAGCCTTGATCGCTGAAAGCGAAAGCACCTTTGTTTCACGCGGTGATGATTCCGGAACCCACCGTATGGAGGAACACTTATGGGAAGGTGCTGGAATAAATCCGGAAGGTCAGGATTGGTACCTTTCTATTGGGCAAGGCATGGGCAGCACTTTAAACATGGCCAACGAGGAACAGGCTTATACCATGGCTGACCGGGGAACTTTTGTTTCAATGCGGGACAATCTTGATCTGCAAATAGTTCTGGAAGGCGATCCAACTTTAGTTAACCAGTACGGAGTTATGGCCGTTAATCCGGAAGAGCATAACCATGTAAAATATGATCTTGTAATCAGGTATCTAGATTTTATAATGTCGGAAGATGGACAGGAACTGATTAATTCCTACCAGGTTAACAATGAAACCCTTTTCTTCCCGGGATATGGTCTGGAATAAATTAGTCTGGCCTTTTCTGTCAATTGCCATACAAGCAGGGCAATTCTTCAGTAAACCTGAAATATTATTGCAAAGGCAGATAATCTTTGCAAGTTGAGAGTTGCCTCTTTACCAGCAGCGCACATTCATTGCAAATATGAGAGGCTGGAATAAAGCTTAGGCGGTGAAAAATTGTCAAGAACATTTGAAGGAATAATTGAAGCCTTTCGCTTAATTTTAGCATTCGATGCTGACCTGCTACAGATCGTTTTTCTTTCATTACAGGTTTCTGTGACAGCTATTCTACTTTCTACTTTACTAGGGGTTCCACTGGGCACCTTACTTGCTTTAAAACCGGAAAAGAAAACTCGCCTGATTAATAAAGTTATTTTCACCTTCATGGGAATGCCCCCGGTCGTGGGCGGCTTGATCATCTACCTGTTATTATCCAGGATGGGCCCGCTTGGAGTTCTCGGCCTGCTTTATTCCCCTACCGCAATGATCATTGCCCAGATTTTCCTCGCTACCCCAATCATCACAGGCTTAACTATGGTCGGAGTAAGAGCTAAAGGTGAGAAAATTGAAGAAACTGCCCGGTCACTTGGCGCCGGTTCTGCCCTGGCCGCCTGGACAGTCGTCAAAGAATCGAGGTTTGGCATATTTGGCGCAATAATTACCGGATTCAGCCGTGTTGTCGCCGAAGTAGGGGCCGTGATGATCGTAGGCGGTAATATTGCAGGGCACACCAGGGTAATGACCACGGCTATTGTCCTCGAAACCAGAAAAGGCAACTTCGAACTGGCCATTGGGTTAGGCATTATACTCTTAATAATATCATTTGTAGTCAATTCCATGCTTTATAATATACAAAAAGGAGGGAGGAGCTATTAATAACGAAAATTTACTGGTCGAACTGACTGAAATCAATAAAGAATACGATCAGCAAGTACTAAAAATAGATCAGCTGGGCCTGAAAAAAGGACTTATCTACGGCATCATCGGTCCCAGCGGTGCCGGTAAAAGCACCCTGTTGCGGATCATCAACCTGCTGACCCCTCCCAGCAGCGGGAGTTATTACTTTCAAGGAATGGCCCTGCCCAATAACGGTCTGGAACGCCTTAGGATTCAGCGCAAGATGGCCCTGGTTTTCCAAAAGACCCTGCTTTTTAAAGACAGCGTCTGGAATAATGTCGCTTACGGATTAAGGGCCCGCGGCTATAGCCGCGGTGAAGTAAATAAGCTGGTCGATAAGCTTTTAGAACAAGTGGGCCTGAAGGATCTGGCCGCGCGCCGAGCTGATACCTTATCCGGGGGTGAAGCGCAAAGGGTTGCTATCGCTCGTGCCGTAGCTTTCAATCCGGAACTGCTCCTGCTTGACGAACCGACCGCCAACTTAGACCCTGTTAATATTGAGTTAATTGAAGAAATGATTCGTCAATTGAACCGGGAAAAGTCAATTACCGTGGTGATGGTCACCCATAATGTTTTCCAAGCCCGCCGGATTGCTGATCAAGTAATCTTCATCGACCAGGGCGAAATTGTGGAAATGGGCCCGACCGAGAAAATTTTTACTGATCCTGATAATGAAAATACTCGCCTGTATGTCGAAGGCAAAGCAATTTTTTAGTTGTTCAGAAAACATGCGGTCAGAGCAGCTAAGCTGCCCCGAGCAGAAGGAACCGATCGGAGAGGAAACTTATTGACAGTAGTAGTGGAAGCTCAAAAACTCCAGAAGAAGTATAATGATTTTGAAGCTGTTGCCGGGATAGACTTTCATATCCACAGAGGAGAATGTTTCGGTATTCTCGGCCCTAACGGCGCTGGGAAAACTACTGTCGTAGCTATGATCTATTGCTTTAACCCTATTTCAGGCGGCAAACTTACTGTCCTGGGAAACGATGTAACTGTCGACACGCGGTCCATTAAAACCAGGCTAGGAGTGGTTCCCCAGGAGAACAACCTGGATCTCGAACTGACCGTCCGGGAAAACTTGCTTGTTTACGCAAGTTATTACGGTATCCGTAGATCTGAGGCTCATAAGCGAGCCGAGGAGCTTCTCCACTTTTTCAGCCTTTCAACAAAAGCAGACCAGGAAGTAGATAGAATCTCCGGAGGGATGAAACGCCGCTTAACCATCGCCCGGGGCTTGATTCACACTCCCGAAATTCTTATCCTTGACGAACCGACAACAGGCCTGGATCCCCAGAGCCGGCGTTTGATCTGGGAACACCTGCGGCAATTAAAAAACAAGGGCCTGACCCTGATTTTAACCACCCACTATTTGGAAGAAGCAAGCCAGCTATGCGATGAATTGATCATCATGGATCAGGGTATAATCTTAGAGCAGGGAAAACCTCTGGATCTAATTCAAAAGCAAGTGGGCGCAAAAGTTGTGGAAGTAGAAATTAACCTGGAACACAGTCAAGCTTTAGTGCACACCTTAGAACATTTAATTAGCGGCTATCAGCTTGCCGGAAACACCATTTATCTCTATATCACAGAAGATGAAACCGAGGCGGTAAAAATAATCAGCTCTTGCAAACATGTCCATACCTACCGGCTGCGTCCATCCAACTTGGAAGATGTTTTCTTAAAGTTGACAGGAAGAGGATTAGATTATGCAGAAGACACCATGGATTTTACAGACCCTAAAAAAATTGGCCACTTACTATAGATCAGTTAATGGTTGGGCATTAAAAGTACTTGCCCGCAATTTGATTGTTTTTAGAAAAACCTGGACAACCAACCTGGCCTTTAATGTAGTCGAACCACTTCTCTACCTGGCTGCCCTGGGGGTTGGGCTGGGTACGATGATCGAAGGTATCGAGGGGATGAGTTATATCCAATTTGTTGCCCCCGGCGTCGTTGCTACTTCCGCCATGTGGGCAGCAGCCGCGGAGTGTTCCTATGATTCCTTCGTGCGGATGCATTTCCAAAAAACATACCATGCTATCGTGGCCACCCCTATACACTTAGAAGAAGTTGTGGTCGGGGAACTCCTCTATGGCACCTTTAAAAGTTTGCTTTCGGGAACGGTAATTCTATTAGTAATTGCCTCTTTAGGGCTGGTCCTTTCCCCGTGGGCCCTGCTTATCCCTATTGTTCTTATCCTTAACGGACTGGTTTTCTCCCAGATTGCGATGATCTGGACCGGCATTGTTCCCAAAATAGATAACTTCGCTTACTTTTTTACCTTGATCGTGACCCCCATGTTCTTGTTTTCCGGGGTATTCTTTCCACTGGATGTGCTGCCCCAGGTACTGCACCAGTTGGCCTGGTTGCTGCCCCTTTATCATATAGTTGTCCTGCTGAGGTCTCTGACTATTGGGCTGATCACCTTTGAACTTCTCTATCACGTTCTATGGTTAACATTATTCATCCTGATTATCTTCCCCCTGCCCCAGATGCTGATGCGCCGCCGACTGATTCAGTAAAACCGGGCAAGGGAACAAGACAAACGGTCAGAGGAACGAGGGTTCTGGCCTCTGGTGACCAATTCTGATGCACAGACACGGCAATGGCGCCAGATGCTTGGACGGTTCCCCTGGCCGGTAACCTTTTCTTCATAATTTGCCCAAGATCCAGGGTAACGGGATTATTCAGCAACCCGGTTCTCATCGACAAGAAGTGTAAACACGTCCGGACGGGCGTAATGCCCCGTAACATCAAAATCATAGTGAGCCTCAATTACCGCTCCAAGATCGAGATCAGCAATCAGGATATCCTCTCTGTCCCAAACCGGCCCGGCAACATAATTTCCAAAGGGGTCAACAATTGTGCTGCCGCCCCTGCTCATTATTTCAGGCTGCTTTTCAAGCTCGGAGAAACAAGCAAGGTCAGGGGGGTACATATCCTTTGTAACAAACTGGTTGCAGGAAAGAACAAAGCAGCGCGCTTCCAGGGCAACGTGGCGCATAGAGCACTGCCACCCTTCGCGATGATCTGCAGTCGGAGCAAGATAAATTGAAGGGTTCTTTTTGTAAATTGCGGCCCGGGCAAGGGGCATGTAATTCTCCCAGCAGATCAGACCGCTCGTAACGCCGTAAGGAGTTTCTATTGCAGACAGGGTACTCCCGTCTCCTTCTCCCCAGATCAGACGCTCACTTCCCGTGGGTTTCAATTTCCGGTGTTTAGCTAGCAGAGAACCGTCAGGCCCAAAATAGAGAAGAGTACAATAGATAGTTCCTCCTGCTCGCTCCATAACCCCAATAAAAAGATAGGTTTCATTCCGTTCCGCCAATTCACCAAGCAAATCAGTATCAGGACCGGGCACATCGATTGAGTTCTCATAGTAGCGGGCCCAGTCTTTTCGCCCTTCCGGAGAACGACTGCCCACCACTGTGCCGAAAGACAAACCACGGGGATAGCAAGGAATAAATGCTTCGGGAAAGAGAATGATCTTTGCCCCCTGCTCAGATGCTTCATGGGTAAGCTTCTCAAGCTTTTCCATGGTTCCCGCCTTATCCATAATCACCGATCCAGCCTGGACCACTGCAACCCGGACTATTCCACTTTTAAAACTCATTTTAAATCCTCCCTGTTTGGTTTTATAATCACT
>SKPU01000104.1 GCA_007119335.1 Syntrophomonadaceae bacterium | reverse complement strand
TAGTCAAAGAAAAAGCGCCGAATACTGAAGCAATCATGATCACTGCTTATGCATCAATTGAAACTGCAACAAATGCTTTGCGGTTAGGCGCACTGGACTATCTGATTAAACCGTTTGAGTATGAGTCGGTCCGGGAGGTTGTCAGGAAAGGAATTTCCCGGCGAAATGAATCACGATCAATTAAAAATAAAATAAGCGAGCTTCAGCTTGCTAATAAATCTTTGGAGAAAGACATAGAAAAAGTCTACCGGAATATCCAAAAACATTATAAGGAAACCGTTGATTCCCTGGTTGCTGCTGTTGACGCCAAAGATTCTTATACCAAAGGCCATCAGGAGCGTGTAGCCCGCCTGGTCTGGACGATAGGGGAAAGTTTGAAGATGGATGAAAAGGGCCTTTTTCAGCTTTACCGTGCTGCCAATCTGCATGATATCGGGAAGATCGGAGTTGCTGAACATGTTCTGAGAAAGCATGGCGCTCTAAGCAAAGAAGAATATAACATGGTAAAAAAACATTCTGTCATCGGAGCGGAAATACTTTCTCCGGTGGAATTTCTACTGGATACCGTTCCCATGGTTATGCACCATCATGAAAAGTACGATGGTTCTGGGTATCCAAACGGCCTGAGCGGAGATAGCATTCCCCTGGGTGCCCGGATCATTGCCCTTGCTGATGCTGTTGATGCTATGCTCTGGGAACGGCCTTACGGGGTAGTGAAATCGATTCCTGAAGTTAAGGAAGAATTAACGCGGGTATCTGGAGTTCATCTCGATCCTGAAATAGTGGATATCGTATTAAACGAAAATATTTTAGATGTTTACGAAGAAATGATAGAAAAGTAAGATGCTTTCGGCTCTGCAGCTATTTAAACCAATTACTATTTACTGGTTCACAAAAAATCTGCCTCTAACTGGCTTGAAATCCAGGTTTTTTCTACCCTGCCCGGCAGTTCATCTTTCTTTAATCCATACCGCTATAAAGAAACCATCCAGTCCATGCAGGTCCGGCTGCAGTGAAGCTGTATATTGATTTTCCTGTTCTCTTTGCAGGGGAGCAGGCAATAAGGCGGGGACCTTCTGCAGGGTAAACTGCTGGTGCTCACGGTTAAATCTCTCAACTACCTGCCCTGTTTCTTCAGGTTCATTGGTGCAAACCGAATAAAGCAGTCTTCCACCTACCGGTAAAAGGCGTGCTGCAGCCTGAAGCAACTCTGCCTGTAATTCCTGAAAACCGGACAGATCCTGCATGCTGCGGCGCCACTTAATCTCTGGTAAACGTCTGATCACACCGAGCCCGGAACAGGGGGCATCAACTAATACGGCAGCAGGGGCAGCAGCGATTGCAGAAAAGTTATCGCCGGTAATTGTGCGTCCATCAGCCAAAAGAGTCTTCACTGATTGGAGTTTAAGGCGCTGAACGGCTTTTTTGACCATCTGGAGACGGCTTTGGTGCAAATCAACAGCATAGATCAGGCCGCGGTCTTTAGACAGTTCAGCCAGGTGAGTTGTCTTCCCGCCGGGTGCGCTGCACAAATCTATAATCATCTCTTCCGGTTGGGGGTTTAGCAGGGGTGCAACCAGGGCTGAGCTCTCTCCCTGGATAGAAAACAAGCCTGCTTTAAATAATCCTGTCGAGGCCGGCGAACCACCGGAAGTAAGCTGCAAAAGCCCCGGGACTCGCCGGCTATGTTCTGCCTGAAAACCTTCAGTCTCAAGCCTGTCAACCAATTCTTGAGGACTTATACGCATTTGATTGGGACGCACAGACAGGTTAGGGATCACAAGATTGGACCGGCACCACTGTTCAGCCCTTTCCAACCCCATACGTTCTATGACCCGGGAAATAATCCACTGCGGTTGACTGTAGGTTATAGAAAGATACTGAAGCGGATCCTGCTTGCGCTCCGGCCAGGGAAGACTATCTGCTTCCCGGGCCAGCTTCCTCAACACAGCGTTTACCAGGCCGGCTACACCGCGGTGACCGAAACGACGGGCCAGGTGTACAGCCTGATCAACAACAGCATAGACAGGAACCCGGTCCAGGTAAATAAGCTGGTAAGCGCTGAGCCGCAGCAAATTGCGGACCCAGGGCGTCAAGGTATGAATCTGGCGATGCGAGAATAAGCTTACGGACCAGTCCAGGGTATTTAAGCGCTGCATGGTGCCCCGCGCCAGGTGCACGGCGAGCGCTCTTTCTTCCGGATCCATATTCTTGACCAGGGCAGGCAAAGCCAGGTTTAAATAAGCCCCGTCCTCTTCTACCCGGACCAGGGCTCGCAGTGCCGCTTCCCGCCCTTTTTTCTTAAAAACTGTTTTTTGATTCACGTCAGTTAATCTCCATCCAGGCGTTGCCCCGGTTCGATCCGGTATCCGCAGCAAAATGAACCGGCATCCATCCGTTTTTTTCCTTCCGGCTGCAGGTAGAGTAAAGCAAGGGGGCCTTTTCCGGTGGCAACGCTCAGGGATCCTTCACTGACGGAAAGAATAGTGCCGGGCGGCTGATCAAGAGGAACAGCTTCTTCTTCCGCCGGCCTGGCTGCTTCCCAAACCTTCAGGCGCTTTCCCGCAAAAACAGTGTAAGCTCCCGGCCAGGGATTAAATCCACGAATCCGATTATATAGCTCAACTGGACTAAGCCGCCAGTCAAGGCGTTCTTCCTCGGGTCGCAGTGAAGGCGCATAAGTAGCCTGTTCCGGATCCTGGGGCCGGGGGCTTGCCATTCCTTCAGCGAGGGCGTCGATCGCTTTGAGCAGCAGCGCTGCACCTTTTAAGGCCAGGCGATCATGAAGCATCCCGGCGGTGTCGTAAGGTGAAATATCCTCTTTTTCCTGCATAATAATATCACCGGCATCGAGTTGGGAAATCAATTCAATAACAGACACACCGCTCTGCTTTTCTCCATTGATCACTGCCCGGTGAATAGGGGCAGCCCCACGATAAGCGGGAAGATATGACGCGTGAAGATTAATGCAGCCCAAGGCAGGAAGTCTTAAAATTTGGGGGGGCAGTATTTTTCCGTAAGCCACTGTGACAATCAAATCTGGGTTTTTTGCCTCTAACCAGATTAAGAAATCACGGTCCTGCAGATTTTCCGGTTGGGCCACTTCAACCTGATGTTTTAATGCCCATTCTTTTGCTGGAGAAAAGCAAACTTTACGGCCACGGCCGCCGGGTTTATCCGGTTGAGTAACCAGGCCGTTTAAACTGTGTTCAGACTTATAGAGCAAATCTAAAGAAGGAAGGGCAAATTCAGGGGTGCCCATAAAAATTAATTTAAGCGCTTTCAATTGTTCTCCTCACTTTTGCTGTCCTCACTTTTGCTGTCTTCACTTTTTAATTCTTCAGGATCGACCATACGCACTGCTTTATCAGTGAAAAGAATCCCCTCCAGGTGATCCATTTCATGCTGTAAAATCCGGGCCTGCAGTCCTTCCACCTCTAAGCGAATCTTTTCGCCTTCGCGGTTCAGGGCGTTAACCACTATTTTCCCAGAGCGGGGAACTTCTCCGTAATACCCGGGCACACTGAGACAGCCTTCAATGCTAACTTCTTCGCCTTCTTCATTTTCGCAGTATGGATTAATCAGTTCATAAACTTCGTCTTCACCGGCAGACGCAACTAAAAGCCGTTTTGGGACGCCTACCTGGTTGGCAGCCAGGCCAACTCCATCAGCATCACGCATAGTTTCAATCATATCATCGAGCAAACGCAGGACACCGCTGTTTATTTTTTTAACCTCCTGGGCAGGACTGCGCAGGACAGGGTGGTTGTCATTGAGAATTTTTCTTAAAGCCATAGCACACTGCCTCCCTTCAAGTTAAGCTAATTATAGCACTACTTGAGGGTTAAAATCTACTGCCAGGCGGACTGGCTGTACCGCTTTTCGGTTGTGATATTCTCGAATTATTTTCCTCACTTTAGGAGCAAGTTTTCTCAGGGTTTTGCCTTTAAGAATAGTTTGCACCCGGTATTGTTCCTTGATGCGGTAAAGTGAGGCCGGAGCTGGACCCAAAAGTTCTGCTTCACCGGCAATTGGGCCGAGCAAATTAGTAAACCAGTTAGCAGCTTCAAAAACCGCCTCTTCATCGGCACTGCTGAATAGAAAACGCAGTAATTCGGAGAAGGGCGGATAAGAAAGTTGGCGCCGGGTTTCAAGTTCAGCTTCAAAAAAAGTGCGGTAATCATGATTAGCTGCCGTAACCACACTGTGGTGATTAGGACGGTAGGTTTGCACAATAACTTTGCCGCCACGCGGACCGCGCGCGGTGCGGCCCGCTACCTGGGTCAGGAGCTGGAAAGTGCGTTCGGGGGCCCTGAAGTCGGGCAGGTTTAAGGTTGTATCCGCGGCAACCACTCCGACCAGGGTAACGTCAGGAAAATCAAATCCCTTAGCGATCATCTGCGTACCAATCAAAATATTTGCTTTATGATCTCGGAATTGGCGGTAAAAATGACTGTGCGCCTCTCTGCTGGTGGTGGTATCCCGATCCATGCGAATCAGGGGCACTTCGGGATAGAGTTTCTTGATCTCGTCTTCCACGCGCTGCGTACCTGCGCTGAAATATTTTATCTTGACACCCCGGCAATCCGGACAGGTCAGCGGAACGGCCGCCTCATAAGCACAATAGTGACAGCACATCAACTGTCGATCCATATGCAGGGTCAGCGATACATCGCAAGAGGGACAGCTTACCACATGTCCGCATTCCCGGCATAGCACGAAACCGGCAAAGCCCCGCCGGTTGATAAATAGCAAGGCTTGTTCGTCACGCTCAACTACCCCGTTTAGCTCTTCGAGAAGCGGGCGGCTGAAAATCATACGGTGCTTTTCTTTAAGTTCTTTGCGCATATCAACAATATTTACCGGAGGCAGCTGGGTGGGGGTAACCCGTTCTTTCATGTTTAGTAGCAGCGTATCACCTTCCATAGTCCGGTAATAACTCTCAAGGGATGGCGTGGCGCTGCCCAGAAGGAGCACCCCCCTGTGGTAGCGGATCCTCCACCAGGCTACATCACGGGCATGGTAACGAGGCGCTTCTTCCTGTTTGTAAGTGGTTTCATGTTCTTCATCAATGATAATCAGTCCGATCGAGTCAAGAGGGGCAAATACAGCAGATCGCGCTCCCAGCACAACCCGGGCTTTTCCGTTTAGAATCATCTGCCACTGGCGGTTCTTTTCAGATACGGTCAGCCGGCTGTGCAAAACAGCGACCCGCCCAGGAAAGCGGCCTTCAAAATGATCTATCATCTGGGGGGTGAGTGATATTTCGGGCACTAAAATCATCGCTGTGCGGCCTTGTTCCAGGCAGAAAGCAATGCTTTGCAGATATATTTCAGTTTTACCACTCGCCGTGATTCCATGTAGAAGGATCCTGCGGGAGTGGGCACGGTTTAATGCTTCACAGACCTCATTAAAGCAGCTTACCTGCTCTTCTCGTAAGAGGTGCGGTTCGGTCAGGGAAGGCCGGTCTTCTTCTATCCTGCGGGCAGGGCGGACTGATACAGTTTTGATGAGGCCCTTTTTTTCTAAAGCACGGATGGTCTGACTGCTTATATCCCAAGAAATAAGTTCGTCACGTGATACAGAACCTCTTATTTTGATAATTTGGAGCGCTTCTTTTTGAGCCGGGGCTCTGCTCAAATCATGATCAGCAGCAGCAGGAGTCGGTTCAATCATCTTAACATTTCCCGG
>SKPU01000164.1 GCA_007119335.1 Syntrophomonadaceae bacterium | reverse complement strand
TGAGAGCCGTTTTTAGTCATGCTCTCTTTTTTGTTTACGATGTTTTAATTGCAAGTTCATCGGGGAAGAGGAGCTTAAGAATCACAAGCTGCTATATGCCGAAGATTACAGTGAGCAAAAGGACGTCCTACTGGAAATTGCTGCAGCCTCTGACCATGCAATCTAAGCTTTGATGGAAAGTGAAATAAATAAATAAATGCTTAAATTTGTTTTACGTTACTGCTTATAGTAATATTAGGATAAATAAAAGCTTAGGGTGAGAATATGCGATGCTGGAAAAGCAGTGAATTGGACAAAAAAATTAATGATAAAAGACAGGAAGCAGACCGCTTTCTTTTTAAGTCCCGCGAAGGCAAGATCATGAGGCGAAGACCGCGTGATAAAGAGGAACAAAACGTTTTAGATCTGTTATGCAAAAAAAAATGGGAAGACGACCTTGCCAGGGGGAAAATGAAAATAATCAGCAGGAGAAAATGGTACTATGAGTTTGATTGAAAAGGCCAGAGAGGAACTGCATAGCTTATCAGGGAAAGATCGCTTTGAGGTTATGGCTGAAACTGCTGCCCTAATTACGGAGCTAATGGAAGCCCAGGGTTTTAAGCCTATAGTAGTAGGAGGACTTGCTGTTGAAATATATACCAGGGGTCAGTATACTACACTGGACATTGATCTGGTCACAAAAGGCAGGGAAATAGCAGGAGATATTCTTGGACAACTCGGGTTTTTACGTGAGGGTCGTCATTGGTATCAACCTGAATTGGGATTGGCTATTGAGATTCCAGGGAGCAAGCTTGAGGGGGCAAGTGAAAGCAAAATAATAAGGCTGGAACTGCCAAGCGGAAAGCACCTTTATGTGATTGGTGTCGAAGATATAATTTTAGATCGGCTAAGGGCTTGTGTGCATTGGATTTCTTCATCTGATTGTGAGTGGGGTTTACGCATGTTAAAGGTTCATTTTAACTCCTTGGATTTAAACTACATGAAAGAAATGGCTGAAAAAGATCATTTCAGCACGGCCCAAAAGCTGGATGAATGGTTGAAAGAAATGAATTAAAGTATATTGAAAATATATGTCACAGCCTTGAACCTTCATGCCGGTGAAGGGGGCATGGCAGGCAGGGAAAGGAACTGCCAATCCAAGCGCAACAAAGAAAGCAATTAAACTCGTTTTTCGTATGGCTGATTCTTTGAAAAACAGCTAATTTTATATTAATATAACTCATTTCAATGCTAGAATGGTACAAGTTGTGTGGCGATATATCTGAGCCATGGGAGCATTAGTAATGTGCCATGGTTTGTTCAGCTTTCATTTGCTTTAACCAGTATATCCAGCAGCGATGCGGCTCTTTTTATATTGAAGATTCCGCAAACACAGGGTTTGGCCAGCTCTTCTGCCGCTTCATGAGATGAAAATTTTCCTTCTTTTATTTTTTTGATGGCGCGGTTAACTTGTTTTTCCGTGACCATGGCATGTCCACACATCGTGGTGATGGGCAGCACTTCTTGTGCCGGCAGTTTTTCTTCCTTTCCATATACGCCGAGTGACATGTTGACGGTATGAGGTGTAAGTGCGGCTTCTCTGCAGCAGCTGTTCACATCATTAAAAAGGCCGGTTACTACAATAGAAATGCCAATATTTTCTTTTTTGAGTGCCTTCAGGAAGCCGATTACATTTTCAGCGCAGTCGAAAACCACATGTCCCACACAACCATCAAATGTATTGCTGGCAATTTCATCCATCTTGCTGATCGAGTTGCCTGCTTTCGGAACCCCACAGTTAACCGGGTTGAAATCCCCGGCCAATTGAATGAATAGTTTCACCTTCTCGGCCGAACCTTTTGTGTTGATACCGGTTGCCGGATGAGCCATTACGACAAAGTCGTTTTTTAGATTTCCCTGGCGGTGCAAGGTATGAGTCATCACCAATCTCCTTCAAACGTTCCATTTGTTTTTCCGGTGCTATTCCTGACCCAGCCCTACATTGGTTTTGCCACCAGCAGGAACAGGAATCTTCATGCGCTCAAGGACGGTTTGCGCTTCCGGTTTGCCCCCTGCATCGATTTTGGATGCAACAAATAGTGAAAAAACAGTATCCAGTCTGGAGGCGTTTTCAATAATAGCTTTTAAGACATCTTCCAAGTCTTCGAGCTCAGTCAGAACTTCAATTATGCAGGAGATCGCTCTTTCATCCAGCAGCTCTTCCTTGACTTTTCCGCTTTCCAGATCGATCAGGCTGGCCAGGGGGTTGCTGCTTTCCATTCGTACTTTATGTTTAAATAGAACCCGGGTCATTTTGTCAACGTCCCTGAAGGTTGTTGAAACGGAGGGCCTTCCTAATTCTATTCCGACAATCGCTTGTCCGTTTTTAATACGGTTGGTCACATCATTTGTTTTCATTTCCTCAGTGCCCCGACCGGCCACCCCCGTTTCTTTGGCCACCGAATATACATCGCTGAATACATTACGGAGAGAGCGGGGATAGGTGAGTTTTTCTAAAAGGAGGGCTTCTTGCTTACAGCTTTGACTGCGGTAGCAGTTGTTGCATTCCACACAAAGCATTTCGTCTATGTAGTAAGTTTTTCCCTCTTTGACAATTGCATCCGTTGGGCAGTATGCCGCACAAGTTCCGCAGGCAATGCACTTTTCATTGTCGATGCGCAATTATACCAACCTCCGCTATCTTTTTGGCTGCCGATCCTTTCTTTTGCATTCCGGTTTTCTGCTTTTTTATAGTTTATGCATGGTCAGATTAATCATATATGGTGGAAAAAGATACTTGTCAACGCTGAACTCTACCGGAAGATTCTCCTCCGGTCAGCCTCTTGATTTCATCGAGAGTGGCCAGATTAAGTTTTCGGGGATGCTATGTTTTAAGCAGGAGGCAGCAACCGCAAAGTCTATAACATCTGCCGGGCTTTGTCCGGCTTCAGAGGTTTTTGCGATAATTGAGATCGCAGCTAACTGTTACTCCGGCTTTTCCTGCTTTATAACAGGCTTTTAGGGCGATCTCTGCCATGTTGTCACTTAGGGCGGGTGGGTTATTCCTGTAATGTGAAACCATGTTGTATCTTGAAAAATAATTTGCCAATCGAATTCCTCCGGATCGGTTTCGGCAACTGCCGATTTGGCCCGGTCGTAGATTACCAGGGAAGGTCTCTGTGCAGCCCCGTTCTCCAGTAAGTAAATACCAGCCTTTCGCCACCCTTGGGAATTTATTTCTTGTTGACACAATACCTGCGCAGGTGGCTCAGGGAAGATTGTCCGAGTGGATTTTCGGGCAGCTTTGTGACAAAGCAGCTGCTTAAACCGAACTGGGCCAACGAGGTCGCTTTGTTGGCTTCTCCGCCTCCGAAAGTGACATTTAAATGATCTGCCTGAGCGATTCTCTGCTGCACGGGAGCAGAGAACCGCAGCATTATTTCTCCCAGGAAATTACTATTTTTTCGCAACCATTGCATACTGCCTCTTAAGTATTCTATGATAACTAATCTATATATAAATTAAATTCCACGTTAAGCTCAAAATTCCTTTATTTCAGTATTTATTACGAGAAATTCAGGCAGTTTTTCTATAATGCACCATTTTCGTCACTGCCTCTTAGCTTTTTTAGCACTATTAATCATTTCGGTAGCACCGTTTACCGTGTAGTTATTGCCACTTCTCACAAATCCGGCGATGTATGCTTTTAGTTCATCGCAAAAGGCAAACTGGATATTGTAGCAGCGATTGCCCATTTTATAAGATTGTTTACTTTGACTTCACCTTCCTGATGGCTTTATCACATTAATGACACTGCTGTCAATATCAATGGTAATGAATTTTAGTTTTGAAAAATGAATTTTGAAGAAACCTATATGTGTTAAAGCTTAAAGGATGTTTTCAGATTTACTGACGTAGAATCTAGGGTATATTAATTTGCCTTACCTCTTTTAACTTCAGATAGTCTAAAAAAAGCGATCCTCTGTTGACAAAGAAGATAAAGCATTTTATCATATTAATAAAAGTAGATATGTTCAATTGATCATATGAAGGTGATTGGTAATGGAATCCAAATTAACAAGGATATTAAAAACTTTAGCTGATGATACTCGCTTGCAGATGCTTAACTTACTGCAGCATCATGATCTCTGTGTCTGCGAGTTAGAAACTTTGCTGGGTATTAACCAGTCCAACGCTTCCAGGCATTTGAACAAGCTTACCAATGCCGGCTTACTGGATTACTATAAAGAGGCCAAATATGTTTGTTACAAAATAGATGCTGCGTGCATTGAAGAATACCCGTTTATTGAAGCTATACTAAAGTCTGAAATCATGAAATTGGAGCAGTGCCGTAATGATTATGAAAAAATGGCTTATTACAAGAGCAAAGGTTATGCCAGCGATGACTTAAAAGCGGGAACTGTAACTTCTAGTTAAACCCAAAATGGCATTTAATCGAGAACTAAAAAATATTTGTATTGAAAGCAGGATAGAAGCAGTTTTTTTAAAAACAGCTTTTGCCTTTTATTGTGTAGATCCATTCACAGTATAAAAAGCACTTGCAAAGAAGGCCCAGATGGCTGAAAAACACAAGTTGGGTTATTTTGAGCGGTTTTGTAAAATCATGAAGGCTAAAACATAGCAATTAAATTGAACTTAAAGAAAGGATGAGTGAAATGTTTGAGAGGGTTGTGATGGCAACTGATTTTACACCAGGCGGCGAAAAACTGTTTAACTGCCTGGGAGAACTAAAAGCAGTTGGCACCAAAGAGATTATCCTTACCTGGGTTATGGAAATCAGGTATTCCGGTGGGCCAACCGGAAAGCTGAAAGAACACCATAAGCAAAAGCTCGAGGAAAAGGCAAAAGAAATTGAAGAAATGGGCTTTAAGGTACGCTATGAAGCGCCGATCGGGTTCCCAGCCCAGGAAATTAATGCTGTTGCTGAAAAAGTCGGTGCATCGCTGATCGTTATCACTTCACGAGGGAAGAACAGGGTCCGGGACTTTTTCCTGGGCAGCACTACATCTGCTATGGTCAGGCAGACAACCACCCCAACCTTAATTGAGCGTATTGAACTAGTTGAAAGCCTGGGTGAAAAAGATTGCCAGCTGGTATGTGAACGAAAATTCGAGTCGATTCTGATGCCGACCGATTTTTCGACATCTGCTGAAAAGGCGGAAAAAGTCGTCAGCGGCTTGTCCGAACATGCCGGCAAAATTGTTCTTACTTCGGTAGTTGACGAAGGTGAAACTGAGGAAGAAATTGCGGGGCTTAAAGATAAAGCATATAAACAGCTTGAGCAGCTTGGTGAAAGTTGTAAAAACCATTGTCCGGAAGTGAAGATAAGAATAGAAACAGGTATTCCTTCGAAAATAATAAAAACAATTGCTGAAGAAGAAGATATTACCCTGATTGTGCTGGGAATGCGCGGCAAAGGAGGGGTAGAAGGCCTGGTGCTGGGCAGTACGGCTGAAACTGTAGCTCGAACATCTAAACTCCCTGTCTTGCTTATTCCAGCTGCACAATAGGGCTTATTTACGAATTCGTGCAAGCACTTATACTAGCTAAAGGAGTGATTGACAGAGATGAGCGAACAAAAAGCTTATGAACTTGGTTTTTTCCACAAGTACCTTTCAGTTTGGGTGGCTTTATGTATTTTGATCGGTATCGGGCTTGGGCGTATTATTCCCGGTGCAGCTGAGTTTCTCAGTG
>SKPU01000001.1 GCA_007119335.1 Syntrophomonadaceae bacterium | reverse complement strand
TATATCACTATCCGCGGTAAGGGAAAAATATTAAAAGAATTGAAAGATGCCGCAAAAAAAGCAAACAAGGTTTTTCTAGCCGCCGACCCGGACCGGGAGGGAGAAGCGATCTGCTGGCATATCAGCAGAGCTCTTAAGCTCGATCAGGATCAACCCTGCCGGGTAGAGTTTAATGAAATAACCAAAGAAGCAGTCAAGGAATCTTTTAAGAATCCCCGGCAGATCGATTACAACCTGGTTGATGCCCAGCAGGCCAGGCGAATACTTGACCGGTTGGTGGGCTACTCGATCAGCCCTCTGCTGTGGCGTAAAATCAGGAGCGGACTTAGCGCAGGCCGGGTTCAGTCAGTGGCGGTCCGCTTAATCTGTGATCGTGAGGATGAAATTGATAGTTTTATTCCCAATGAGTACTGGAGTTTAAATGCTCTCCTGGGGGATAAACAAAGGGGCAGCAAATTTAAAGCTGAGCTTGATCGTCACAAGCGCAGCAAGCTTGAGCTTAAAAACGAAGCTCAGGTCGAAGATATTCTTACAGCGGTAAGAAATGAAAAATTTATTATTGACAAGATTACCCGCAGTCAGCGCAAGAGGAATCCATTGCCCCCCTTTACAACCAGCAGCCTGCAGCAGGAAGCATCAGCCAAGCTTGGGTTTACCAGTCGTAAAACCATGAATCTTGCTCAGCAGCTCTATGAGGGTATTAATATCGGTTCCGGTGAAACCGTCGGTTTGATTACTTATATCCGGACCGATTCAACGAAAGTATCAATTCAGGTACAGGACGAAGCCCGGACCATGATCGAGAACAGGTATGGCGCAGATTACCTGCCTGGCAAACCGCCAGAGTACAAAACCAGGAAAGGCGCCCAGGAGGCTCACGAGGCAATCAGGCCGACCTCTATTATGCGGAAGCCAGACTTGATCAAACAGCACCTTAGCCGGGATCAGAACCGTCTTTACAAGCTGATCTGGAACCGTCTTGTGGCCGCTCAGATGAACCCGGCTGTCTACGACAAAGTGCGGGTCAACATTAAGGCCGGTGACTATACTTTTAAGGCTAATGGTTCGAATTTACGCTTTCCGGGTTTTCTGATTCTTTACCAGGTTGATAACGGAGATGAGGATGCATATTTGCCTGATCTGGAAGAAGGTCAGGATTTAAAGCTCCTGGAACTGATTTCTGATCAGCATTTTACCAAGCCGCCTCCCCGCTATAACGAAGCATCGTTAATCAGGACTCTAGAAGAAAAAGGAATCGGCAGGCCCAGTACATACAGTCCGATTATTGAAACTATTCAGAGCCGCGGCTATGTAGTTAAAGAAAACAAGGCCTTTTTGCCGACTGAAATTGGAATTGTAGTTGTTCAGCTAATGATCAACTATTTTCCTGAAATAATAGATGTCGATTTCACCGCCAGTTTAGAGGATCAGTTAGATGAAATTGAAGAAGGAAAACAAGAACGCCTGACGGTATTAAAAAAGTTTTACGAAGGTTATTTTAAAGACCGGTTGGAAGAGGCGGATCAAAAGATAGAAAAAGTAGAGATGAAACCGGAGTACAGTGTTGAGACCTGTCCTCATTGCAGTGAGCATCTTGTTTATAAACATGGCCGCTTTGGCCGTTTTCTGGCCTGTCCAGCCTTTCCTGAATGCAGGTTCACCAAGAAAGTTGTTCAAGAAACGGGTGTGCACTGCCCGTGTGACGGTGGAATGATTGTTGAACTGAGAACTAAGAAAGGTCGCACATTTTACGGTTGCGAAAATTATCCAGACTGTGACTTTTCACTATGGAAAAAACCTCTCCCGGAAGATTGTCCCCAGTGTGGGGCGCTGCTGGCGGAACACAGAAAGAGCAAAGAAACTTTAGCCCGCTGCTCGAACAAAGAGTGTTTCTACGAGCATAACCTGGAAGAACAGGAAGCTGCCGCGGGAAGCCGAAATATTTTAAGCAATTAAGGTTTGAATAGGTGGAATTTTTAAAAAAACCATTATATTCACTTGCAACACTGGAATAGTTGTGTTAGGATAATATCGGTGTTGCGATATGGTTATCAATGATTGGCTTGAGCGTTTCATGGCTTATCTTAACGTTAGCAAGAATGCATCACCTTTGACCCTGCAGGCTTACAGAAATGATATTATGCATTTCCTCGGCCTGGAAGACATCAGGTCGGAAAGCTTGCAGGCAATAGACCATCTTACATTGCGGCGCTATTTGGCCTGGTTGAAGGCAAAGGGTTATTCTCGACGCTCTATTGCGCGTAAATTGTCTGCCACGCGTTCTTTTTTATTTTATTTACAAAAAGAAGATCAGGTTAAAAGTGGAAAATGGTCTACAGTAGCCCGACCCAAGATCGAAAAAAGCTTGCCCCGGTTTATGTATCCCCACGAAGTAATAGCTTTGTTGGAAGCGCCTGATAGTGGAACAGATTTGGGTTTTCGGGATCGGACAATTTATGAATTAATTTACTCTTCCGGCCTGCGGGTGGGTGAACTGGTTAATTTACATATTCACTCTTTACAGCTGGAAGACAGATTGGTCAAGCTTTACGGTAAAGGGAAAAAGGAGCGTATTGTGCCGATTGGTAAAGTCGCTGCCGGATTGTTAGATGAGTACCTGCAAAGAATACGCCCGGCTTTAGTTGCAAAAAATAAAAATCAGCGGGTTTATGACGAACTGTTTTTGAATAAATACGGAGATCCTTTGAGTGATCGAGGTGTGCGTGATAATTTTAGAAAATATATTCAAAGGGTATCTCATAAAGAGGATATTAGCCCTCATTCTTTAAGACATTCATTTGCGACGCATTTGCTTGAGGGAGGCGCTGATATAAGAGTGGTTCAGGAATTGCTGGGCCATGCCACCATATCAACCACTCAGATTTATACACATGTGACCCGGGAAAGATTAAGTGAAGTCTATCGATCAGCTTTCCCCCGGAACTAAATTTAAAGGGCGTTAAACTCATGTTTGAAGGAACAACCATAGTAGCGATTAGATTGGGAAACAAAGTTGCCGTAGCCGGTGATGGGCAGGTAACTTTTGGTAACAGTACTATTATTAAGCATGGAGCGCGTAAAGTGCGCAGGCTTTATGAAGGAAAAGTTATTGCCGGTTTTGCCGGTGCGGTAGCCGACTCCCTGACCCTGTGTGAAAAATTTGAAGGGAAACTGGAAAGTTACCAGGGCAATTTAGCCCGGGCAGCTGTCGAGCTGGCCAAAGAATGGCGCACTGACCGGGTTCTTAGAAGACTTGAAGCATTACTTGTAGTAGCCAGCGAAGATAGTTTACTGCTAATTTCAGGAACCGGTGAAGTTATTGAACCTGATGACGGTATAGCAGCTATTGGCTCCGGGGCCCCATATGCTCAGGCTGCAGCCAAAGCTCTGGTCTGTAATGCTGACCTGCCTCCGGGTAAAATTGCCGGAGAAGCCCTGAGAATTGCTGCTGAAATTTGTGTTTACACAAATGATTCAATAATTATCGAAGAAATTTAGAAGGGATGCATTAATTAGTATATGGCACAAGAAGAACTTACTCCCCGTGAAATAGTTAGCGAAATGGATCAATATATTATTGGGCAGAATGATGCTAAGCGCTGTGTGGCAGTCGCTTTGCGCAACAGGTATCGGAGGCAGCAGCTGACTGAAAATTTACAAGAAGAGATTATGCCTAAGAATATTATCATGATCGGGCCGACCGGAGTAGGTAAAACTGAACTGGCCAGGCGCTTGGCCCGTCTGGTTAATGCTCCTTTTGTAAAAGTAGAGGCCTCTAAATTTACCGAAGTAGGTTATATCGGTCGCGATGTTGAATCGATGATTCGCGATCTTGTGGAAACCGCAGTTAGAATTGTCCAAAATGAACGCTTACAGGAAGTTCAGGGTAAAGCTACTCAAAATGCAAATTCCAGATTGATTGAATTACTCGCTCCTCTACCCAAGAAAACGCGAAATTCGGGCAATCCACTTGGTTTCCTTTTTCAAACAGCTCCTCTCCAGGAAGAAAGCAGCGAGGAAGATGAAAATTTTACGGAAAGAATGCAGCGGTCCAGGGAGGAGCAACAAAAGGTCAAAGCAAGATTGTTGAACGGTGAACTTGAAGAAAAAATGGTTGAGGTAGAGGTTGAGGAACGCAAGCCGCCTATTGGAGACATGTTCAGCGGTCACGGTATGGAAGAGATGGGCATCAATTTGCAGGATGTTCTGGGAAACATCATGCCAACTAAAAAAAAGAAACGCAGGGTTCCTGTGGCGGAGGCGAGAAAGATTTTAGAGCAGGAAGAAGCCCAGCGGCTGATTGATATGGATGCTGTAACCAGTGAAGCTCTCAAAAGAGCTGAACAGTTGGGAATAATTTTTCTTGACGAAATTGACAAAATTGCCGGTAAAGATTATCATGGATCTGGTCCTGATGTTTCCAGAGAAGGAGTTCAACGGGACATCTTGCCGATTGTTGAAGGTTCTACCGTTGTAACAAAGCACGGTTCTGTAAAAACTGACCATATTTTGTTTATTGCAGCTGGTGCATTTCATATGACTAAACCGTCTGACTTGATTCCAGAACTGCAGGGCAGATTTCCAATCAGGGTTGAACTAAACAGTTTAACAGAAGAAGATTTTAAGCAGATTCTTACCGAACCAAGCAATGCTTTGATTAAACAGTATAAAGCATTGTTGGAGACGGAAGGGGTGAAATTAACTTTTACTGAAGATTCGATTGGGGAGATTGCTAAAACAGCATGTTACCTGAATCAAGAGATGGAAAATATTGGTGCGCGGCGATTGCACACAATTATGGAAAAGATACTAGAAGATCTCTCATTTGATCTTCCTAACGAGGTTGATTCAAAAGACCTAACAGTAGATCGGGATTATGTGCAAAGCAAATTGCATAAAGTAGTGAAAGACAAAGATTTAAGTAAATATATACTATAAAATGAAAAATGGTGAAAGGTAGGTGAAGGACGTGATTTCTTCTCCTTTGTTAGAGAAAACTCGTCGGATTAACAAGATTTTGCAACAAACTGCAGGCCAGCATGTTGATTTTAAGGAGGTATCTGAGGTCCTTAAAAATGTTATTCATGCTAATGTATACATTGCCAGCAAGAAAGGAAAAATACTTGGATGGTCGTTGGTTGATGAATTTGAATGTGATCTTATGGTTAACAATGTTCTTAAGGAAGGACATTTCCCTGAAGAGTATAATCAATTCTTACTCAAAGACGACGAATCTCGCGTAAACTTACGTCAGAAAACTAACGATTGTGTTTTTATTGATTCGGAAAGGTGCCTGTTTACCAACAAAATTACCACTGTGATTCCAATTCTTGGTGGTGGTGAGCGCCTGGGTACTTTGTTACTTGCTCGTTTTAACGAGTTGTTTGATGCAGAAGATTTGATTTTGGCTGAAACCGGTGCTACTGTGGTTGGAATGGAAATTCTCAGATCAAAATCAGATGAAATTGAGGAGGAAGCCCGGAATAAAGCAGTTGTTCAATTGGCGGTAGCAACTTTATCATATTCTGAATTGGAAGCGGTTGAACATATCTTTGAAGAGCTTGGTGGTAACGAAGGTCTTCTGGTGGCAAGCAAGATTGCCGATCAGCTTGGCATAACCCGTTCGGTGATTGTCAACGCTCTTCGTAAATTTGAGAGCGCCGGAGTTATTGAATCACGGTCGCTGGGTATGAAGGGGACATATATTAAAG
>SKPU01000032.1 GCA_007119335.1 Syntrophomonadaceae bacterium | reverse complement strand
ACAAAATGTCCCGGACAAGATATGCGTTATTGGACCACAGACGATGTTCATGAAGAAAAATGTCCTCAGTGTGGCGAAATGATTGAGTTCTTTAAGACTGATATCAGGTTGCGCTGCCCCAATTGTAAAAACAGGGTAGCCAATCCAAGGTTTGATATGGGTTGTGCCCAGTGGTGCGCTCATGCGGAAATGTGTCTGGGTCCAAGTGCAAAGGGCTTGAAACAAAATTCATTAAAGGTTGTTGTTGAAGAAGAGTTTAAAAGTCTGGCCCGTGAATATCCACACATGATCGAAGCTTTCCAGGATGCAACTAGGGCAGCAGAACATAAATGCTGGGAAAAACAAATTAATATGCTACCGATTATAACAGGTGTGGCAATCTTTGCTTTAATAAAAATAGATTGTATTTCAGATGCGGATACATTCCTGGAGCGGATTAATCAGAAACAAACATTTCCCCAGGAAGCTTTAAAAGAAACCAGGACTTTGGTCGATAATCTTTCGGCAGGCAAAATAGAGGGAACGATGGAGAAAGTTTTATCTGAAATATTGGAGGTAATAAATAATGAGTAACGAGGTAAGGAAAATCATAACGATTGATGAAGATAAGTGTGATGGCTGCGGCCTATGTATCCCTTCTTGTGAAGAAGGAGCGCTGCAGATAGTTGATGGGAAAGCGCGCCTTGTCAAAGACATATACTGTGACGGCCTTGGTAATTGTCTCGGGGAATGTCCCCAGGGTGCAATAAAAATGATCGAGCGGGAAGCCGAACCCTTTAATCAACAAGCAGTAGAAGAACGTTTAGTAGAGTTGGAGAGGGAAAAAGAGAGAGAGGAGACGCAGATAAAAAATAATGATGCTATGACCTGTGGAACATGTTGCGGCAGTGCGGAACAGGATATCGGTCGATCGCCGTCAGCTAATAATGATGCCCTGAATTTAGATACCGGCCCAGAAAGCGATAATAGTAAAGTTCCGGAAGCTGAGCTAACCCACTGGCCGGTTCAACTTCACCTGGTTCCAGCGGATGCCCGCTTTCTTCAAGGTCAGGACCTGTTAATAGCAGCTGACTGCGTTCCCTTTGCCCATGCCGACTTTCATCAACAGTTCCTGGCTGGTCGGGCACTTGTCATCGGTTGTCCGAAACTGGATGATCTAAACTCTTACCATGACAAACTTGTGAAGATCTTTAATTTAAACAGCTTAAAAAGCATTAAGCTGGTTCATATGGAGGTTGGCTGCTGTTTTGGACTATCAAAGCTGGTAAATTCCGCCCTGCAGGAAGCAGGCCTTGATATACCCCTGGAAGAAATCATTGTCGGGGTGGATGGCAGTATTAAAAACTAAAACTAAAAATTACCGCATTGCTTTATCAATCGTCTTTTAGCTCACCTTCAGCGAGTTCTTTGATGGTCACTCTTTCAAGGACTGTTAACATGCTTTGCTGAGCTTTTGACCAGACCCCTCGTAAAGAACAGTGTGTCTTTTCCTGGCAGGGGGTTTCACTGAAAAGGCAGCGTGTGATTCCAACAGGACCATCTATTTTTTCAATAACCTGTCTCAGGTTTATAACAGAAGGATCGCTGTTTAGTTTTATGCCACCGGTTGGCCCTCTGCTGCCGCTGGTCCAGCCAGCTTCATTTAATGAGGCAATGATTTGGACTACCAAGTTGCCGGGTATTGAACGATTACGGGCAATTTCCTTGCTGGTAATCATTGTCCCTTCAGGATGTGACGCCAGCTCCGTAAGGATGATGATAGCGTACTCTGCTTTTTTAGTAATCATAGGTAACCCTCTTTATAAATAACCAGATTGGTTATATTATATTTCAGTTTGCTTGCTCAGTCAACTAAAATGCATATTGCGAATATAACTCTTTGAATTCAAGCTGTTTTGTATTATAATTTAAATTAAAGGGTTTACAAATAATTAGAAAAGGTCGCTGATTTGGGATGAAAAATAATAAACTGACTAAAATAATAGCAACCACTCTGGTTTTAATATTTGCCTTCAGCGGAATTGCTTTCGCAAATCCGCTCAGTGCTGATGTTGACTTGAACGTCACTGCCGATGATCAGCAGCCGGTTTATTTCGCCGAGCTCGAAGGCGCAGTTACTGCCGGTGACAATACCTTCCTGCAAAGGCAGGTTGAAAAAGCGCTGGAAGAAAACGCCCAGCTTTTCGTTTTAAGGCTAAACACCCCCGGTGGGTTAGTTGATGCAACCATGAAAATGAATGAGCTCTTTTTAAACGCTGAAATACCGGTTGCCGTGCTGGTCGCTCCCTCAGGAGCCATTGCCGGTTCAGCCGGAGCGTTTATCCTTGTTTCTTCTGATATTGCAGCAATGGCTCCGGGAACAACAGTCGGAGCTGCTCAACCGGTAGCCATGAGCCCGGAAGGAACCCAGGATACCGATGACAAAACCGTACAATTTTATGCTGCCCATATGCGCAGCATGGCCCGTGAACAAGGAAGGCCGGCAGATCTTGCAGAACAGTTTGTCACAGAGAATCTTACTCTTGATGCAAGGGATGCCCTGGAAGAGGGAATGATTGAATATATAGCCGGCAACATAACAGAACTTATGAATGAACTTGACGGAACTGAAATAGAAAAGCAGGGCGTCACCTATACCCTTAACACAACCGGTGCCGAGATACTAAGTGATGAGATGACTCTAAGCGAACGCCTGCAAAACTGGATCAGTGATCCGCAGATATCTTTCCTAATCCTGATGGTCGGCTTCATGGGGATCTATATGGGTTTGAGTGCACCGGGAACCATTGTTCCGGAGGTAGGTGGGCTAATCCTGCTCATCCTGGGCATATACGGTCTTGGTTTATTTGACACCAACACCACAGGCATAGTGATGATCTTATTAGGCCTGGGTTTAATTGGAGCAGAAATATTTACTTCCGGTTTTGGCATACTTGGTATTGGTGGTGCTATCTCACTTGCCGTGGGGGCTATTTTATTGCCCATGGAGCCTTTAATGGCCACTGACTGGTATACCACCTTCCTGGTAACGGTGGCCGGGACTGTGCTTGGTCTTCTGCTCATCATTATTGTGGTAGCCCAAAGGGTAATTCAAAGCCGTCGAAAATATACAGGTGGAAGCACATTTTTCAACGCGCCTGAAAAAGGGATAACCACTGAAGAACTGAATCCGGAAGGAATGATTAAAACCAGGGGCGAACTTTGGAAGGCCCGCAGTGATGATGGTAACACCATACCTCCCCAAACAGAGGTCGAAGTGGTTCGTGCCGAGACCTTGAAACTGTGGGTCCGGCCCATGCAGGATAAAAAAGAAAATGCTGATCAGGGCAATTAACAAACATTTTATTATTTAGAAGGAGGTTTTATTATGTTAATTGAAGTGTTAAGTGATATTGGCTTGCTAGTCCCTATTTTGGTTGTTATTTTCCTTTTTCTCTCCTCAGCAATTAAAATTGTCCGTGAATACGAAAGGCTGGTTGTGTTTCGCCTCGGGCGCCTGATTGGCGAAAAAGGACCGGGATTTGTACTGGTCATTCCAGTAGTTGATAAGATCATACGCATTTCACTGCGAATTATAACCCTTGATGTGCCAAGCCAGGAAGTAATTACTCGTGACAACGTCACGACCAGTGTAAATGCTGTGGTATATTACCGGGTAGTTGATCCTAACCGTGCAGTAAACAACGTTGAAGACTTCAAAATGGCTACCGCTCAGCTGGCCCAGACTACTCTGCGTAGTGTAGCCGGTCAGGCTGACCTTGATGAACTGTTATCAGAGCGGGAAAAGTTAAATACTAAAATTCAGGGCATCCTGGATCAAGCAACCGATCCATGGGGCATTAAGGTAACGGCAGTGGAAATTAAAGATGTCGTCATCCCGGAATCTCTGCAGAAAGCTATTTCGAGACAGGCTACCGCTGAAAGAGAGCGAAGAGCTGTTATCGTTCAGGCTGACGGAGAAAGGGAAGCTGCCGGTAGGATTGCTGAAGCGGCAAAAACTTTAGCTGGTCAGGAAGGTAGTTTTTATGTCCGCCTGTTGAGGACCCTTCCTGAAATCGCCAGCCAGCAGGGCAACATGATTGCCTTTCCTCTGCCGATAGAGCTAAGACATCTTTTACCCGATCCTAAAGAAATTCAAAAGCCAACTGTAGGTGGACCGACAAAAGAGGAAGAAGATAAAGAATAATTTATAGCAATCCTGGTTCGAGGTTATGATCCAAAATGGTGAATTAAATAAAATACCTTACCACACTGCCTTTGTGGTTAACCCTACTGCTGGTGAAGGTAAAGGCGGACGGATCTGGCTGAAAATCGAGTCATTGCTAAAACAAAGAGGGCAGCAATACCGAGCTTATATCACGCGGAATGCGGGTGATGGAACCGGGCTTGCTGCCCGTGCTGTTGAAGATGGTGCTGAATTGGTTGTGGCAGTAGGTGGCGATGGAACTTTACGAAAAGTCGTGAACGGACTGGATCTCCAAAATAATGTTTTCGGTATTATACCTGCGGGAACCGGTAACGGCTTTATCAGGTCCTGCCGGATACCGCTAAATTGGCGTAAAGCATTAGAAGGCCTGTCGACGTGGAATCCCCGTTGTATCGATCTCGGCCTGGCCAATGACAGTTACTTCTTAAACATGATTGGTCTTGGCTTCGATGCTGCTGTAGCTGAAAAAGCAGGAAACATGCACCGATATTTAAAGGGTTATGCTGCTTATGCTGCAGCGATTATTGATCAAGTTAGCACCTTTAACCGGTTTTGCTGCAAGGCCTGGTGCAATGGTCTATTCATGCAGGATAATCAGACCCTGCTGGTAGTTGTCGCTAACGGATCCTACTACGGAGGTATATTAAAAATTGCACCGCATGCACGTATTGATGACGGGCAGCTTGAACTTTGCCTGATCAGAAAACGCAGCATCCCTGAATTAGTCAATCTCGGCGCCAGGATTCTTATCAGAAGGCATATCGATAGCAGGGCAGTTATAAAATTAAGCGGACATGATATTAACCTGCAAGCTTTGCAGAGAGTTTTAATGCATATAGACGGAGATGTCTTTGACGCTTCATCGATAGAGATTACATTAAAACCGGGAGCCCTGCGGCTTTTAGCTCCACCATAGTTAAATGTTTGTGCTATCCTTATCAAATTTTGAACAAACTATTGATTAACTAATGCAGAGTGGTTATAATAGCTTTGTTAGAACAGTACAAGCGAGCGTGGCGGAATGGCAGACGCGCTAGGTTCAGGACCTAGTGGGCTTAAAGCCCGTGGAGGTTCGAGTCCTCTCGCTCGCACCAGTAAATCTTTGTAAGGACGGGGCTTCCGGGCGCCCGTCTTTACTCTTTTCTTCGTTCAAATCCAAAAAAATAGCAACGATCCCCCCAATATTTTATAATTGTATAAATTTATTAAAATATAGTGTAAGATAAGGATAGATATCGGTTGCCGGCTTGATTTAATATAAAGGAGTGGTTTACATGAAGATTTTAATTTGCACAGACGGATCGGAGCATAGCAATAAAGCCTTGGAAAAAGCTTCAATAATTGCCGAGGGATGCAATGCTACGCAGGTAGTCATAATACATGTTTACGAAGAAAATCTTAACATTACTGCAATCCCATACGGTGAAGGTTATGTTCCCTCAAATGCAGACTTAGAACTTTTTAAAAAGAAAATCGAGGAATATGTCGAGGAAAGAAAACAAATATTATCAGAAGCCTTAAAAGTTTTT
>SKPU01000085.1 GCA_007119335.1 Syntrophomonadaceae bacterium | reverse complement strand
TTTTACTTATAGCGGGCACCCCCTGGGCTGCCGGGTTGCCCTGAAAAATATTGAAATTCTGGAGAGGGAGGAATTAATGCATAATGCAGCAATTATGGGAGAAAGGCTGATGGAGGGCTTTCGAGCACTAGATAACAGGCATATTGGTGAGGTCAGAGGAAAAGGGTTAGTTGCTGCCCTCGAAATAGTTAAAGATTTTTCAACAAAGGAAAAGTTTGATCAACCCCTGGGCTTTAAAATATTCCAGAACGCTTACAAAAACGGGGTTATAGTTCGCCCCCTCGATGATGATATCATTGCTTTTGCGCCGCCTTTAATCATTACAGAGGAAGATATCGATATGATAGTGGAAGTAGTGGGAAAAGCAATCAAGTTGGAAACGGGTTCGGGTAGTTGACCAGGCAATATGTTCGGAGCCAAATATTGGGGATAGTACCCGATATTTCTTGATTACTGAACTATTAAGTTTTATCCAGGGCTTGTCAAGTCAAGCGGATTGGGTGTTTATTAAGAGCAGTCTGGACGGTAAGAAGATCAGTGAAGGATGACTTAATTCCATTCGAATGGCTTTTATTAACACTGCCAGGCTTCTTCAAAAATGTGCAGGTGTCCGGGCGAGAGGACTTTCAAAGCCTCTACCAGGTCACAGCCTTGTTTCTCAGCTTGAATACTTGCTTTAGTGGCCAGGTAATTTTTTAGTAACTCTTTTTTCCCCGGAGGGAACTGACTTGTGTGACAATCAATTGCCGCCATCTTGAGTTCCCAGGTTTCAGTCACATCAATATAGGTGTTTGGATAGGCAGTGTAATAAAAGGCGATTATTTCATTCTTATGAGGTTCAAATCCTGCTTCTAAATCTTCAGGACAGAAAAAAGGCAGGCCGGACATAAAGCCAGCTTCAGCAGCAGCCATCCCGGTGCGGAGGTGATCGGAGTGAGCTTCATAGGGGAGCCAGGGATCGCAGACCATTATTGTGGACGGTTTTAATCTACGGATAGTCCGGGTTATATCACTCCGGACAGCTTCGAAGGGCAGGTTTCCTCCATCAGTATAATCAAGCCAGATCAGCTCATCTATTCCTAAACTGTGCATGGATTTCTCGGTCTCGAGGCGCCTGGTCCGGGCTAACTGGTTTCGATTTACGGTAGGATCATAAGTGCCCGCAGAACCATCTGTAACAGTCAGGCAGGTTACTGGAATGCCGGAGTGAGCTAAACGGGCGACAGTAGCGCCTGTTCCGATTTCCAGGTCATCGGGATGAGGTTGAATGCAAAGGATGCTTTTCGATTTGAACAAGTCCGGAATTGGCAATAAGTTACATATAGTAGGCTTCATCAAATCAGCTCCCTTGAACAGGTTAATGCAAGCTAAGTTTTCTGGTTTACTTTTCCGATAATAACGCCGGTAATCAAGAGTAAAAACCCTACTGCAGCGCTTATTATGGGAATAATTGAAATGCTGTTTACTGTGTAATCGGCAACAGCGTTTGCTGTTTCAGGGGAAAAGGACAGGCCGCTTGCATTATTGAAAAAAATAACCGGATCTAGTAGGACATGAAAAAGTCGGACTCCAAGCAGGAAAGTGGAACTAAAAATCAGGATTGCTGCTCCGAACCACTTTAAACTTCCGGAGAAACCGGCCAGCAGGAAACAACTCATAAAGAGAAGGGCAAATATGATGTAGGGTATAAATTGATAAATGACCCGGCCGGTCTGCATAATAGAGACTGTATTCTCTAGATCAGCAGATAAGCCTTCGTCATATTGATCAAGCAGGTCTGTTAACCGGATTTGCTCTTTAAAATCTATTTCGTCCAGGGCGTCATCTACAATGTTTTCAATCTGATTTTCAGGAATGTTAAGTTGGTTCCTTAATTCGTCCGGGAGGCTCTTCAGGGCGGTAATAATTTTATCTCTAACCTCCTCTTTGCTATCCTGCAGGTCAATAGTTGCTGAAAGTTCGTCCTGCTCACCCTTTACGAAGGCCAGGATGTCATCAACAATCAGCAGGTAATGTTCTTCAAACCATTCTTCATCAAAAACTTCTGCAAGGGCGTCTGTCACAAAGCGAATCGCGGCACGCATTATTATTTGCTGCTGAACTGTTAAATTACCTTCTATTTCGCTTTCCAGCTCTTGGGTCATATGTTGTATGATTATATCTGGCAGTGTTTTCTGCAGTTCTTCATGCAGCGCAGAAGAAAGCTCTGTTTCACTGCTCAGATCATGATAATAGGAACTGCTGAATACAGTTCTTTCAGCGCTAAGTCCCGCCAGGTATACCCAGCCGGTTAATACAACAAAAATCGAGATCAGTGTTAAAATTGCTATTTTAAAACCCTGCACCTGTTCACCCGCTCTTTTTTATCTGGACGTGAATAATTGTTCATATAGCAATTACCCAGTTAATCGCTTGTCTAGCCAGACCATCATAACATAAATTGTTGCAGTGCATATAATAACATATGTAACTGCAGGAAATAGTAACCTGTTGAAGAAGAGTTTAAATGGTTGAAGAATAAATGTTCTCCCCATAAATAATATCGATAACCGGAGGGGATACAATGATTGAGAAATCTTCCCGCTGCAATCATCCGGAAGCAATAACCAATATCCTGGTCAAGATTTTGGAGAAAACCCCCACTGGTGGAGCTACTATCGAGGAATTAGAAGAGGCTTACGAATCAGTGAAAGGGGTTATTCCCTCGCGTAAGACTATCTACAGTATCGAGGAATTCTCAAGGATGCTTATTATAAGATTATGCGTAAATTGCTAGCAGAAACTTTGGCCGGGGTCAGCGTCTATAATCTTTTGATTAATGAAATAGAAAACCATGTCCATGTAGCTGAACCAACCCCTGCTGACACTGTATTATTCTCTCATATGGTCAGCGAGATATTTACTGCCCTCCGCCAAAAGAAAAGGCTCAGAATAAAATACCTGCGCACCTATGACAGAGTGGAGACAGAACGGATTATTGAACCGTACGGCTTGCTTAACCGCTTTAACAACTATTACCTGACCGGATACTGCCTGAACAGTCAGGCCAACCGTATTTTTCATGTGGTTCATATTCGCAAACTTGAGATCATTAAAGGTTCCACATATAAAATGCCCCCGAGCTATTCACTGAAGAGAGCTTACAGCCAGGCCTGGGCGACCTGGACTTCTGATGGCGGAGCTCAGCTTGAGACTGTGCGGTTGTGGGTTTGTTGCGATACTGCTGAACGGTTCCGGGCGATCAATTTTCACGATTCACGGCAGCTAAATGAATTGGGGGATGGCGCAGTTGAGGCTTCTTTTCGTTTGACCGGTGCCACCGAAATGGTGTCCTGGATCACCAGCTGGGATCCGATGTTAAAGTCCTTGAGCCGGAATGGCTGCGCCACCAGGTGGTTTCCTACTTGGGAAAAACATTAAAGGGTTATACTGAAACTACGGGGCAATCATCCAGGGTCTACTAAATCTACTTTTTCATTACTTTTGCCTCGCCATCGACTACAACAGTCCCTTCTTGATTAAAGACCTGGGTTTTTAGCCTGGCGATATTTTTTTCAGAAACAAGTTCAATAATTTCCACTCTTGCTTTGATGGTGTCACCGATGAAAACAGGGCTTTTAAATTTCAAGTTTTGTTCAAGGTAAATGGTGTTTTTACCCGGTAAAGAGGTTCCGATAACGGTGGAAATAAAACTCGCGGTGAGCATTCCATGGGCTATTCTCTTTTTAAACGGTGAGTTAGCGGCAAACTCATGGTCTAGATGGAGAGGGTTAAAGTCACCGCTAATTCCGGCAAAGTTATAGATGTCTGTTTCAGAAATAGTTTTGCTCATTTCCGCACTATCACCAATTTGCAGTTGTGAAAAAGAAATATCGGCGATCATAATATAATGCCTCCTTGATTAGTAATATACATGTTCCAGACATTCTGTTAGTATTGAAGAATGGCAAGTTTTGTATGATGCTTCATGCTTTTTTGAGTCGTCTTCCGGAAGAGCTGATTGATTAAAGTCCTGACACCATAACTGTTTCTTCGTATGGCTTAACCTGGCGCTCAAAAGAGATTGAACAGAGGAATGAATAAGCTGAATCCAGCGACGAAAACTAACAAAATCAATGGAATAGCAATGCCCAAAGAGCCTAAGATTATTCCGATAGTGGCATATTCCTGATCCTCCCCCCTGGCGATGATACCGAGAATGATTGCAGCGATGCCTGCTATAAAGGCTAATGGTCCGCAGCAGGAAATGGTTAGCAAGGAGAGTATCCCGGCTATTAAAGACATTAATCCGAGTGAGTTATTTTTATTGCTGACCACTATGGACTGGGTTTTTGGTTTTCCGATAGATTCTCCGGTTTGCTTGTTTTGACGATCACTGCCTTCTTCCCTGTTGTCTTCATTCTTCATATTGAAGCATCCTCCTTTGCAAGAAAAATGTACTTGCACGATACTTGCATTGAATACTATTCTTTGTATGGGATGAGTATTCCTGCCGGTAATTTCGTTAACAGGCGGGTATAGTATTCATTTTAGAGCCGTACACTCCGATGTCAGCAATCTTTTTAAATAAATTGGCAACGTATACCTTTCACTTTATCCATTGTTTTATTGACAAGTAGGGAAGGATTGTTTAAAATAATATATAGTCTACTATATTAATAGGAAAATTTGTTTTTTACTGGTTTTTATAATGGAGGCATCTAGATGAATATCGCAAAAAATGTCACTGCATTGATCGGCAAAACTCCTTTAATTTATTTGAACAAGCTTACAGAAGGGAGTTTGTCCAGCGTAGTGGCTAAGCTGGAGGGATATAACCCGGGTGGCAGTGTGAAGGACAGGATTGCCTTAAGTATGATTGAAGCTGCCGAAAAAGAAGGTTTGCTTGGTCCTGATTCAGTAATAGTGGAGCCGACCAGTGGCAATACAGGAATTGGATTGGCTATAGTCTGTATTGCAAAAGGGTATCAATGTGCGCTAATTATGCCCGATACAATGAGTACAGAGCGTCGAAGCATGCTTAAAGCCCTTGGAGCGGAGCTTGTCCTTACCCCCGGAAGTGAAGGAATGAACGGGGCGGTTCAAAAAGCTGAAGAGTTAGCCCGTCAGGACAAGAAATATTTTATCCCCCAGCAGTTTGCGAATGCAGCTAATCCGGCTATTCACAGCAGGACTACCGCGGAAGAGATTTGGGAAGATACTGACGGGGCAATTGATATCCTGGTCTGCGGAGTGGGAACAGGAGGAACTATTACTGGTGTTTCGGAAGCTTTGAAGCATAGAAAGCCCGGGTTAAAGGTATTTGCGGTTGAACCGGAAAACTCGCCTGTATTATCCGAGGGCAGTTCGGGTCCGCACAAAATTCAGGGCATTGGGGCTGGTTTTATCCCCGAGGTTCTGCAGCTAAGCCTAATAGATGGCATAATAAAGGTTTCTGATCAGGATGCTATGGCAACAGCGAGTAGCCTGATTAGAGAAGAAGGCTTACTGGTGGGGATCTCATCCGGCGCAGCATGTTCTGCAGCGCTGCAGATCGCAAAACAGCAGGAGAATAAAGGCAAGATGATTCTGACTGTTTTTCCTGATCTGGCTGAACGTTATATATCAACGGATTTATTTAGCGGGAATAATCAATCATAAATATCTTTTGGAAAAAATTCAGCAAGGCCTGAATATGGACTAGTATTAATCATTTGACCCTTAAAGGAGGCAAAACAAATGCAGCTGTCCACAAAAGCT
>SKPU01000144.1 GCA_007119335.1 Syntrophomonadaceae bacterium | reverse complement strand
TCATCTGCTTTTTAACACTCCTGCCTGATTTGATCGAGGATATTGCCGCAACCTTGCTGCAGCAGCCGTTCAGCCAGGGCGGTTCCGATATTTTCAGCCCCGGCGGACGGGCCTCTTTCTGTTTCCCGGAATTGCACCTGACCATCTATTGAAGCGACCATCCCCCGCAGAACTAATTGATCGCTTCTAATCTCTGCTAAAGCCCCAACCGGGACCTGGCAGCCGCCTCCCAGTTTTCTTAAAAATGCCCGCTCTGCAAGCACTGCTTTCTCGGTCTGCGGGCAGTTCAAAACAGCGATCAGGGCCGCGGTTTCCGCCTCGCCGCTCCTAATTTCCACCCCGACTGCTCCCTGGCCAACTGCAGGCAGGCAAATGTCACCGCTGATTATCTCGCTGATTGCATCAAACCAGCCCATCCTCTTCACCCCGGCATAAGCAAGGATAATCCCTTCATATTCGCCCTTTTGCATTTTTTTCAGACGAGTGTCGAGGTTGCCGCGCACCGGCTGTATGTCAAGATGGGGATAGTGATGCGACAGCTGGGCCTTACGCCGCAAACTGCTGCTGCCGATCCGATCGCCCGGTTTAAAGGCAGACAACTGTTTAACCGGCCCTGCGCTGAGCAGGACGTCCCAGGGCTGTTCACGGGTCATCATCGCCCCGATGATCAGGCCTTCAGGCAGGGCAGTCGGCATATCCTTCATACTGTGCACGGCCAGATCGATTTCCCGGTTCAGTAAAGCGGTTTCCAGTTCTTTAATAAAGACCCCTTTATCACCGATTTTCTCAAGCGGGATGTCTGTTACTACATCGCCGGTAGTTTTAATTTCCCTCAAAACAAACTCGATCTCCGGGAATTTCTTGACCAGGACATCTTTAACCAGGCCGGCCTGAATCAAGGCCAGCTTACTGGCCCTGGTTCCGATGATCATTTTTTTCATCAGCTTTCCTCCCTGCTGTATGCTTCGATCAGTTCAGCAACCTTCCGGTCGATAACCGCCCGGGGCAGCTTCATAAATTCGCTGAAGAATTCTTCCCCGGCCAGTTTTTCAAAGAGGGCTCTTCTGTGCGCCTTGTCTTCAACTTTTTCCATCACCAGGGGCCGGATCTCACCCAAAAAACGGGCAAATTCAGCATGTTCAATACCAAGGCTGTTGTTCAGTTGATCCCTTAAGCGGCGGGCCAGGGCAGGGCTTTTACCTGCTGTTGAAACAGAAATGGTCAGCGGACCTTTTTTGAGGAGGGCCGGCAGAAAAAAATTGCACATATCCGGTTCGCTGACCGAATTAACCAGGATGCCCCGCTCTTTACAATCTTCTGCCGCCTGCCGGTTAACTTCTTTGCTGTTCGTAGCGCAAATAACCATAAACTTGTTTTTCAGATATACCGGCCGGTAGATATCGGCCAGGTATTCAATATCTCCTTGTTTGTGCATTTGACCGAGGACAGGATTTAAAGAGGGGCTGACCACGCTGACCCGGGTCCGGTAAGCGAGCATAGTTTTCACCTTGCGTTCAGCAACGGATCCGCCACCGATCACAAGACCTTCTCTTCCTTCTAAATCTATATGCAGCGGGCAAAATGATTCCAAGGATCTGGGCCCTCCTGTTCCTAAAAAACTTTGTGATGCAAATAAAAAACTCCGGTCTTCGTTGATCCAAAGCCGGAGTCATTATCCATAAAAAAGCGCCGTGGTGAATATACAGCGACGCGTCTACGCGACCAGCCCTTTCACTCGAAGGGGAACGTTGCGACACTCAGGCAGGTCTCCTGGCTTGCAGTCCTCACCTCCCCCTCCTTCCCAGCTTAACGCCAGTGGACTCTCGGGGTTGGCTCGTGCTTACAGTGACGGGATCGCACCGGATTCTCACCGGTTTCCCTATTCACCCTTAACGGGCACCTGAATGTATCTATTCAATTGACATTATATTAGCACAGGATAATTAGATTGTCTATACAAAAAGCTAAAAAAGAAGTAAAGAAAAACCCCGGCAGTGGAGGGCCGGGGCTTTTCGTATCATCTATGCATCTCTAAAAAAATTGAAGGAGGGATGCATTTAATGAACAGCATTGCTCCAGCTTGCGCTCAAGTTTCCTCCGTTGTAATTCACACTGATTGATTGGTCACTGTAGCTTTCCACTATGTGTGAAGGGTGCGGTAATTCACCAAAATATTGAAAAGTAAGGTCTACAGGAAACCAGCCGCCGAGGTCTTCATCATAAACCTCAGCCCAGCTGTGGCGGGTACCCTGCAGCGAACCGGTTGTCATCGCTCCGCGCTCCGCGCGGGCAAAACCGATTACCTCTCTTGCCTCAATACCCATCGAGCGAACCTCACTGATAAAAGCCCGGGCCAGGTCGCGGCAGTTACCACTACCGGCATACTTGTGAAACACCTGGCGTGCTTTTTCTATTGTATCGGTTGATGAATTGATCGATACCGGGCGAACGCCAATGTCGAAGTCAGCAACGATCGTCTTTGTTTCACCCGGGGCAATACTTCCAAGGTTAAAAGTGCTTACCCGCCCGGATGATGAAACTTGACTGTAGTTTACTGATCTTAATGAAGTTGTCTGGTAAGGCGATCTATTTTCTAAGAGGGGCACTGAAACCATAACATCATTAGCAGTGTCGCCACCGTTGTTTGTCAAAGCAACTTCCATTCTGAAAGTATAGTTGCTTGTTGCTCCCCATGAATAAGTAACTGCTTCCGTAACCTCGGGTTCAGGTTCCGGTTCGGGCTCCGGTTCGGGCTCCGGTTCTGTTTGCACTGACTCTTCTACTATTTTTGTTTCGGAGTCGCTTTCAGGCTTTTCATCACCGGATGCAGTTGCCTGGCTAACCGTTTGTTCATCGTTTGCCTGTTCATGACCAGCATCTTCATTTTCACTTTCATCTTTCCTGTCATCGTTCTCTTTAGCTTGATCATCTTTTTCAGATAGCTCGTTATTGTCTTCAACTACTTCTTCTTCTGTTACCGCTTCCTGGGTTGATTCTACTGATTCTTCTTCAACCGAACCGGATTGATCCTTACTTTCTTGATCTTCTCCGTTCCCTTCAACTTCTTCAGACTCATTGTTTTGCTCGTTGAAAGCAGCCTCCACTTTGCTGCTCACAAACGACGCTTCGGTGTCTCCGGAAAACAGGTAAAACCCTGCTCCCATCATGACCACTAAAACTGCTAAACAAATGCTTCCACTTTTAATCCATCCACTATGCTTCTTCATTAAAAAAGTCCCTCCTTCAGAGGGACCGACAAAGTGAAACGTGGTTCCTGTTTCGGTAGCCAGGCTGCCATAGCTCATGATAGAGCTTTAGACCCTTTAGCTTTGCGTCCCTGCTTTTCAGCAGGTTTGCCTTTGTCGGTCAGGTGTATTTTTTGCCCGGGGCTTAAACTAAGCTGGTCCGGACCGAACTCCCTTCTTCTTCTCCTTCTTAATAAATAAAAAACCCGTTTCGGTAGCCAGGCTGCCATTCCTCCGGAGGAGGGTTAGACCCTTTAGCTTTGCGTCCCTGCTTTTCAACAGGTTTGCCGTTATCGTTCAGGTTACACTTGTACCACTACATACACTATAAACCTATCTGAACTTTTTGTCAAATACCCGCGAACAATCATTATATCCGGCTTTTATAGTGCTCGGCTACCTCCTGCAGCATGCGAAACGATTTCGCTACTGTTTCTTCCCCGTCCTGGTTGACCAGGCAGCAGCGGGCCGGGGCAAGCCAGGCCTGCTTTAAAATTTGCTCGCGGGCAATACCCGCCCGGTGGAGGCTGGTCCAGAGATCGTCAAGCATTTTTACCATCGACCGCACGTTCTCCCTCTCATATTCCTCGGCCAGGGTCGGGGTTATTCCCCAGGAAATAATTCCTCCGCGATCAAGGAATGCTTTGACCTCATCAGCATAACGGCTGAAGATATGTCCCCGGGCCAATACATCCAGGGAAAGCACATCCAGCTCCATCTGCAGCAAAAATGACCAATCCGGATTACCGCAAAGGTGGACCCCCTTCGGCCCCGGGAAATTTTTCAGAAAGGTGCGGTAATCCTCCTTGGCCCGCTCACTGGTATAACCGGTAAAAGCCATAAAGATCATTTCCAGGCCCGGTTCGTCGACCCAGACAAAAGCGCCGGGGTGAACTTGCTGCATTTCACTTAACTGGGCCTTAAGTTTTTTTGCCACAAAATCGAAAATAATTTGTCGCACTTCTTCGTAGTAAATCATCGGTTTGTTGGTTTCATCGAGAATCTTAAGCCCGTAACTGACCGGACCGATACTCTGGCCGCGAATGTATTTGTATCCTGAAAAGTCCCGCTCCAAAAATTTGTGAAAGACCGCCGAATATTCGGAAGAAAGGCGGAAAAAAGCTTCATCTTCCCAGCAGGGCATAAATTCCTCGAAATCTTCATAGAACTTTTCGATAGAAAAACTTATCGCCCGTTTTTGGGAATCGAGGATTATCCCGGGGAAATGCTCGGAAACCTGGGCATACATGTCTTCCATAAAATCCACTTTCGGCAGCTGGGGCCAAAAGGGAATATCAAGAGTCAGGGCAAGTTCCAGGGCTTCGTCTGCATCGGTATGGGGCATGATTCCCATCGCTGTAGTCTGGCAGTTGCCTTCCAATTTCATTACCGGCTCTCCCCTTCATCAAGCAGCCTTCTTTCACCCTTCAACTGTTGAAGTCTGCTGATATCCTGGGCAACCTCTTTAGAAGAGATGGTTCCCATTTCACCATCCTCCCTCTGCTAAATACTTAAAAACCCATAAAAGTAGAAATCCGCTTAAACTTAAAAAGCTGCTGAGCTTTTTCGCGCTATAAGTGCTACAAAGATCATGCTCCCTTTTTTAGGCAACCGGGCTGCCGGGAAACAAACCCGGCAGCGTTCGGTTTGCCTGTCCATTTTAAGCTACTGAAGGGTTGCAGCCAGATCTTCCTCAGCATTGCCAACGGGCATAATATTAAATTTCTCGACCAGGACATTAAGGACATTGGGTGTAATAAAAGCAGGCAGGCTCGGTCCAAGACGGATATCCCTGAGGCCGAGATAAAGCAAGGTCAGCAGGATTGCTACCGCTTTCTGTTCATACCAGGAAATAATCAACGAAAGCGGCAGGTCGTTCAGGTCAAGCTCAAAAGCGTCTGAGAGGGCGGAGGCCACTTTGATCGCCGAATAAGCATCGTTACACTGGCCCATATCGAGTAATCTCGGAATTCCACCGATATCGCCCAGATCCATGTCGTAAAAGCGGTACTTGCCGCAGGCCAGGGTCAGGACCAGGGTATCAGAAGGGGTCTTTTCCACAAATTCGGTGTAGTAATTGCGCCCGGATTTGGCCCCGTCGCAGCCACCGACCAGGTATATATGCCTCAGGGCGCCGCTCTTTACAGCCTCGACTACTTTATCGGCAACTCCCAGCACAGCGTTGTGCGCAAATCCAACCTTGACACTTCCCTTATCCTCGTCTTCACTAAAACCGGGCATGGCCAGGGCCTGCTCGATGACAGCGCTGTAATCATCACCTTCAATATGCACAGCGCCGGGCCATCCAACTACCTCACGGGTATAAATGTTCGCCAGGTAGGATTCTTTCGGTTTTTGCAAGCAGTTAGTAGTCATAACAATCGGTCCCGGGAAGTCAACAAATTCCTTTTGCTGTCTCTGCCAGGCGGTACCATAATTGCCATAGAGATGATCATGTTTCTTCAATTCAGGATAACCGTGGGCCGGGAGCATTTCACCATGG
>SKPU01000049.1 GCA_007119335.1 Syntrophomonadaceae bacterium | reverse complement strand
TGTCTTAATCAAATGAGGATATTTTTCCCGCAGTCTGAAAAGACCTTCCTTAAGCATTTCACCCCTGGTTTGCACTTCGGTAAGCATCGCTTTATTGTTTGCAGTCAAAACTTCCATGACCTGCAGTCCAACCCGGCAGGCCATTGCATTGCCGGCAAATGTTGAAGAATGCTTGTTCCCAAAATCCTCGGTGTATACTTTTTCTGTGCTCAGGCAAGCCCCGACAGGCATGAGACCACCGCCCAGGGCCTTGGCCAGGATAAGAATATCAGGAGCAACCTCTTCCCGTTCACAGGCAAAAAGATCACCGGTCCGTCCCAGGCCGGTCTGAATTTCATCTAAGACAAGCAGAACTCCGTAGCGGCTGCAGATTTCTTTAACTTCAGCTAAATACCCGGCCGGCGGTTCAACGATCCCACCCTCACCCTGGATTGGTTCTATCATAAAAGCGGCATAGTAATCAGGGTTGGCAGACAGTTCGCTCTCAAGAGCGCTCAAATCTCCGAAGACAATATGGTTAAAGTGCTCAGCTGGCGCGCCAAACGCTTCCTGGTAACCAGGATTACCGGTTGCTGAAAGAGCGCCAAAAGTTTTACCGTGAAAACTGTTTTCAGTGGTTAATATACCTAACCGACCGGTTGCAGAGCGGCTAAGCTTAATAGCTGCTTCAACAGCTTCAGTCCCACTGTTAGCAAAGGTAACATATTGCAGACCTTCGGGAGCCAGTTCAACCAGGCGGCGTCCGAGCTCTCCCGCAGCATCGAGGGCCGAAGGTTGAATAAAGTTCGGTTCCATACTATTCTGATAAATATTGATCGCCTTCCAAATCTGTGGAGGATTATGCCCAAAAGGCAGTGCTCCATAGGCTGCTATACAATCTAGATAACGATTGCCCTCTTCATCATACAAATAGCAACCTTCACCCCGCACATATTTTTGATCGAGCTTGATACTCTCGAGTATTTCACCCAGATATGGATTAACATACTTTGTAAAATTATTCATGACCAATCCTCCTAATGCTTTGTGCACATTATTGTGCACAACAATAATTCTATTTTAACCCTCATGGCCACAAAAATCAATAGTCCGGGATTTTTGAAGATCCAGGGCTAGAGGATTACTCTTCTTCGGGTGGCTTAACCAGTGAAACAGTGTGCAGAGCAGGGTCCAGATTTTCTTCAAGCAAACTCACAGCATCTCCCAGCTTTATTTCATGCAAGATGGAGGGCAGTTCAAAAAGTTCAGTCCCCCTGAAATGGTAAGCCAAAAAATTGTTAGCAATAAATTCAAGTGAATTGAAACGCCGGATATAGCCGCCGAGTATTTTGCGGCGGTGTCGTTCGAATTGTTCGGCTCTAATCCCTGTGTTTCTGATTTCTGCTATTTCATCCATGATCCGCTCGCAAAGTTTTTCAGGGTCCCTGGTTTCACCACCAATCATGGTGTACCCGTAATTTATTTCAGCGGTATATTCCGCACCAAAATTTTCATCGATTAAATTATCGCGGTACAGGTCATTGTAGAACTGTTCACTTGAGCCAAAGATAATATCTAATATTAGTTCCATCAGTATTTCCCGTCGCATTAAATCCCGGCCCTGCAGTTTTTCAACAACCGGATCCTTAAACCCAAGGAACATAATGGGCTCAGAAACAACCAGTTCCTGCTCGCTGCGCTTCCGGTTGATCTCTGCCGGTTCTTCCGGGAAAAGGCGGACTATCTCACCCAGGGCCTGATAGTTGCGGCCGGCAAGGTTTTCTTCAACCTGCCTGGCAACCTGGCTTGGATTAAGATCACCGATTACAAATAAAGCCATATTGCTTGGATGATAGAAAGTTTTGTAACATCGGTACAGTAAATCCGGAGTAATCTGAGCAATGCTTTCTGCTGTACCGGCAATGTCATTACGAACCGGGTGCTGCTGGTACAGACCCTCCAAAAGGTTAAAGAAAACGCGCCAGTGCGGATGGTCTTGATACATTTGGATCTCCTGACCGATAATGCCCTGCTCTTTCTGCACTGTCTGTTCAGTAAAATATGGTTCTTGAACAAAATCGAGCAAATGATTTAAGCTCTGCTCAAAATTAGAGGTACAGGAAAAGAGATAGGAGGTCTGTGTAAATGAAGTAAAAGCGTTTGGCGAAGCGCCCAGGGCAGCAAAACGATCAAATACATTACCTCGCTCATCTTCGAACAGTTTGTGTTCTAGAAAATGGGCCACACCGTCAGGCAGTTCAGTAATTTCGTTTTCCGGTTCTACCCGGAAACGGTTATCAATAGAACCGAAGCGAGTGGAATAGACAGCGTATTTTTTTTGGTAACCCGGCCGGGGCAAAACATACAGATTAAGCCCGGGGTAAAAACTAGACTGGTGAAGGGTTTCATCTAATGTTTTGCTCTCGATCAATTTATGGTTTTCTTTCATTTTTATTTGCCTCCTTCCCGGGGTTTCAAAAGGTAAACCGTATCTAACTCTATCTTTTCGGCAACCGCCTGAATATCTTTAAGATTAACCGCTTCAATCCTTTCAATAAGCTCATCTGCTGAATAGGTTCTGCCGCTTATTGAACCATCGAGATGAGAGTTGATCAATTGACCCGGACTATCCTGCTGAGAAAGGATCTTGTTGATCAGTCCATGCTTGGTATTATCCAATTCTGTATCGCTAATCCTGCCGGCTGCCATATCTTCCATCTGGCAGTCAATAATTTCCCGTGCTTTTTGTTGATCAGCGTAATCAATGCCGGCTGCAATAATCATCAATCCCTTATGCTTTTCCAGACGGGAAAAAACATAATAGGCCAGTCCGGCGTCTTCACGAACTTTCATAAATAGTTTGGAATGAGGAAACGCACCTAAAATTCCGCTGTAAACCAGGAGAGGGCAATACTGATCATCCTGATAAGCAGTGTGAGTGCGAAACCCTAGGACCATCTTGGTCTGGTTAACAGACATTTCTTCCTCGTGATAACGGACCTGTTCTATCGTTCGACTGACTTCTGTAAAAGACAGGGTTTTTGATGCGCTGTTTCTGGAAAAGTTAAAAGCGCTGCCGGCTGTTTCTAAAACCTGGGTTTCCTCCAAATCACCGATCACGTAAAGGTCGAGAGGATTATTGTAAAAAACATCCCGGTAATACCGGTACAGCCCTTCCGCATCAATCCTATCATAATCTTCCATCCAACCAAGCTTATAGGTGCCAAATCTTTCCTCAGTGCACATTAACGAAATACACCGCTCGTAAGCATAAGCTGCCTTGTCGTTAAGCAGCGCCTTAATGTCTTTGATCAACTGCAGCTTCTCCTGTTTAACATAGTCTTCTTTGAAACGATGATCTAAAATTAGCGGGTCACCGACAACCGAGCCCAAAACAGACATGCCTTCCTTTAGTAGTTGACCGTTTTCCCCTAAATATTTACCGTGCGCTGATTCAAACATAAAGGCCTGCACATGTCTTTCACCGCTTTTTATAATATCCGATCCTAAATCGGCGCCGTAGAGGTTATCCAGTTTTCGCTGCAGGGTCAGCTTATCAGGATAAAGCCGACAGCCCTGCTCCAGCACAGCAGGCAGAAGAGAATTTAAAGCCGCTAAATCCCTTCGCAATTCCTGGTGCAGGAAAAAACCCATCGAGATAGTTTTGAACTTATCGGTCGGTATAAAAAGCAACCTGATACCATTCGGCAAATAGTGCTCTGTATAAATTGCTTGCAAGTCTAAACTCCTCCAATCCTAAAAAATCATCTATTTTACATCCGTTTTTCATAAGCTAGCATGGTCAGGCAAGTTTTTTAAGCAATAATTTAGATATTAGGTCAACATCTGTTATCAATTGCCATGACTGCAGGCGTTCCTACAACTCGAGCAATTCTTTTAGATCTTCTTCACTCATCGCTGACAAGAAACTTTCACCCGGTTGGATTACCCTATCTATCAACTCTTTTTTCTTGTGCTGTAAATCATAAATTTTTTCTTCGATAGTGTCCCTGGCTAATAACCGGATCACCTGGACTACTTTCTCCTGGCCAAAACGGTGGGCTCTTCCTGCCGCCTGTTCTTCCACGGCAGGGTTCCACCAGAGATCGTATTGAATAACCACATCAGCGCCGGTCAGGTTTAGGCCGGTTCCTCCGGCCCGGAGAGAAATCAAAAACACCGGGGCCCGGCCATTATTAAATTCATCCACAAGCTGCAGGCGCTCACCCGTTTTTACTGAACCATCCAGATATACATAGCGGTGGCCTTCCCGCTCAAGCATATCTTTTATCAACTGCAGCATCCCTGTAAACTGGGAAAATAAAAGAACCCGGTGCCCGCCGCCGACAACTTCCCGCAGCAATTCCTGCAGCTGCAGCAGCTTGGCGCTTTCTCCACTATAGTCATCCAAAAACAGGGAGGGGTGACAACAGATCTGCCGCAAACGGGTTAACCCGGCCAGTATTTTAATCCGGTTTTTTTCAAAGCCCTCCTCCTTCAAGCTCCGTTGCGCTTCCCCACGCAGCTGTTCAAGATAAGCCAGGTAAAGTTTTTTCTGTTCCCGGGTCAACTCTGAAATATAACGGTGCTCGATTTTCGGAGGCAGCTCCTTCAGGACATCTTTTTTAACCCGGCGCAGGATGAAGGGGCGCACTTTCGCCGCCAGGGCATGAGCTGTTTTCTCACGCACGGCAGGATCATCAGCCATTGAGCCTCCGTATTTTTGAATAAACTTTTTATGTGACTGCAGGTAGCCTGGCATAAGAGTCTGGAAGATAGACCACAACTCGGTCAGCGAATTCTCCATGGGGGTTCCTGTCAGGGCAAAGCGATGTTTTGCCTCTATTTTACGCGCCCATTGCGCTGTCTGGGATTGTGGATTTTTCATATTTTGAGCTTCATCGAAAAAGCAATTGTAAAATTTAAAATCACTTAGTGCGGCGCCATCCCTGCGCAAAAGTGGGTAAGAGGTAATAACTACGTCTGCTCCCCCGATCCGGGAAAGCATTTCCCGGCGTTCTGAGCGGGTTCCCCCGAAAACCAATGTTTTAAGCCCTGCCGCAAACTTATCAATTTCAGCGGCCCAATTATAGATTAATGAAGCCGGCGCCACTACCAGGGTCGGAAGGAGTGGCTCCTCGCTCTCTTCCTGCTGCGCTATAATCAGGGCAATCGCCTGCAGGGTTTTGCCAAGCCCCATATCATCTGCCAGAATTCCCCCAAATCCACAGCGGGCTAAATTCTTCATCCAGCGAAACCCGGTCTTCTGGTAATCCCGCAGCACTTCATCCAGGGAGGAAGGCACAGGGCAATCAGTTTCTTCGGGGTGCCGCACCATTTCCAACAGTTCTTCCACCTCTCGATCTTGGACCAACCCCTCCATATTTTCATCCCGGGCAAGCTGATCCAACTGAAAAGCTTGCTGCCTGGGCATCTGAATAGCCCCATTTTCCAATTCTGCAGGCTGCAAATCAAAGGTCTCAGCAAGGGAAGCCATCTGCTGCACACCCCCTTCTTCCAAAATAAGCAGGGAACCATCCCGCAGGCGGTGGTATTTTCGCTTTTCCTGAAGGGATTGCCAGATATATACTAATTCTTCCTGTTCTACCCCTTCAAGTTCAAAATTCATTTCAAGAAGATCCAGATGCCAATTAATACCGACCTGTCCTCTAAAGCGAGGTGTCTTTCGAACTCCGGACTTTTTAAAGCGATCACTGTAATAGACCGCGGCATGTTTCTGTAGTTCTGGAAGTATTTCACCATTAAAGCTGTAAATTTTGTCTTCATCGTCTTGATAGGTGTGTGACTCTTTAACCTTGA
>SKPU01000047.1 GCA_007119335.1 Syntrophomonadaceae bacterium | reverse complement strand
GAATGGTAGCGGTTAATTTGCAGGGGTGACCGGGCGTGTTTTTATATCCTGACATTTGTTGCATTAACTTTACCATGTTTTACCGATTGCTGTCATGTAGATCGCGGTTTCCTGCTCGCCGTCCACCTCGATGATGTTGTTTACTTCTTCGTCAAAAAATGCGCCTATCTGGCAGGAGCCGAGGCCTAAAGATACTGCGGCCAGGGCTGCATTTTGGGCGATATGGCCGGCATCCATGTAAATGTAACGATATGCACGCTGTTCGTATTTCCATTTTGAACGTTCAATCATGGCGCTCCAGACCATTACAAAAGCTGCATCGCGAAGCATTGATTGGCCGAGGGCAGCCTGGGCCAATTCAGTTCCAAAGTTTCCTTCTTTGATTAAAACCAGGGTGTGGTAGGGCACTGTATAGTGGTAAATGCCATTCTTCAAATCCTCCACGTTGTTTACTAGACAATAAGTTTCTACAGGGTAAAGTGCGCCTGCTGATGGAGCAGTGCGGAATTGATGATGTTTGGTAGCCAGGCTAATCCCCTGGGCAGCCCACAGGATTTGGGAAAGTATTTTACGGGAGATAGAGGTAAATTTAAAATCCCGTTCCGATCTTCTGTTCTGTAGTAAATCGAAGAGCGGTTTACCTCCGGAACGGTCCGGTTTATCAAGCTCTACCCGCTCCAGTTCAGCAGGGTAAGCTTTATAGAGTGGTGGTTTTTGATCCCAGGCCAGACTCCTTCCCTTCAATGTTTCCCGTCCATATTTGCTTAATCGTTGAAAATCATCACCGTAATTCATGTTCACTCTCCTTTTTACTATATTTTAGGTTACCCGGGTTCGGCGGTCAACAGCGTAGTTGTCAGAGAAAAGGGCAATTTATATTCTATCATGGTTATGGAGGTCCTTCTATTCAAGGCTAACAGCAGGAAGGATTAGCGAAACGAAAATTGAATAATTATTAAAGAGGAGGGAGACTATGCGTTATAAAGCAGTAGTGCTTGGGGCCGGTCCCGGTGGTTTAGTGCTGGCCCGTGAGCTAGCCCGGCGGGGGATTGATGTTTCAATCTATGAAAAAGGAAATTTTGAAAACCTGGGGCACGACTGGTCTGATGCTGTTGAACTGGAGGCTTTAAATGCTTGTGGGATCGAACTGCCTGTTTTACAAAAAAACCGGTGGTACGGTCCCCTGGTCAAGGATTCCCCGGTTAGTGAAGGCATTTATGAAAAGCATGCTATTCCCCGCCTGAGCATTTATTCTCCCGGTTTATGGAGCATGAAGGAAATCAGGTTTAAGATGATTATAACCGATCGGCGGCGTCTGGGCAAAAAACTGCTTGAAGAGGCCCTGGAGGCCGGAGCAGATATTTACTACCGGCATGAAGGGAAAGGATTGCTTTATCGGGAGGATGGACAAAAGAATGACGGAGGGATTGAAGTATTTGGAGTGGTTGTCCATGATCTGGAAAAGAATTGTCAAAAGGAAATAAAAGCCGACCTGGTTGTAGAATCTTCTGGTTTTAATTCAGTGTTACGAACCGGTCTACCTTCTTACTGCGGACTTTCTGAGCCTTTAAAAGACAGTGATTTTGCCCTGGTTCACCGGGAGGTAAGGAAGCTTGAGCCGTTCAACACAGAAGGAGATTGCCTCTTCCCGGACCATTACCGTTATGGGTTTTATAATGGTTACCAGTGGGCCCATATTCATAACGAACAAAGCATCGATGTGGGAGCCGGGGTTAGATATGATCCAGGTAATCCCGATCCGCGGGATCTAATCGAAGAGTTTATAGCGAAGTATCCGGGTATTAAAAACGAAAAGATCAGGGGCGGCAGAAGCCTCTGTGTAGTAGGAAGCCCTCTGCCCAGCTTTGTATGCAGTGGATTTTTGGTGATCGGTGATGCGGCGTCCACTTCAGTGCCTACTACCGGATGCGGGACAGGATCGGCCATGTTGAATGGACTCCGGTTTGGGGAAGTGATTGCTATGGCTGCTATGGAAGGCAGAAATGACCTGCAAAGACTCTGGGCTATCAATAAAAAATTTTATCTGGAAAGCGATCGGGGCCCATCATACGCAGCCCTGGCAACTTTACGGGGCATGCTGCAAAATCTGGAACACAGCGAACTTGATTTTCTGTTTACGAAGGATCTGCTAGATGCAGCAACTTTGGAAGATATGATTAACGGAAAATTCCGGGCGCCTAATTTAAAAGGGAAAGCGAAAGCCCTGGGAAGCGGATTTACAGATATGCCGGTTTTAATTAAATTAAATAGAGCCCTCAATACAGCAGTCCGGATCTATGATCATTATCAGAATTACCCCGAAAAATGGGATTCTAAGACATGCTATAAATGGAAAAATGAAGCAGATAAGCTCCTTGCCGCTAGAGGGTGAATAAGAATACTTTAAACCGGGCCCTATAGTTATCCTGCGCCTTCGATTCGGTTACGGCCTTTATCCTTTGCCCGGTAGAGTGTTCGGTCGGCTTCCAGGTAAACGTGATCAAAAGTGGTTTTTTTGCCTTTGTGCAGAGTTGCTATTTCAAAACTGGCTGTGAGCTGGAGATCCTCCATTTGACCAGGAAAGGTGCAATTTTCGATGGCCAGCCGAATTTTTTCGGCAGTTTTACATGCTCCTTCGATGGTGGTCCCGGGAAGCAGGATCGTAAATTCCTCACCACCGAAACGGGGAATGTCATAACAATTAATATAGAGGCTACTGAAAATCCGATTCGACTTAATTGCACAGATCGATTATCTTAATAGTTGTGTTATTATTAAAAAGGAGCTGATTTAGTGAGTCGGGAATACGGTCAACTCGAAGCATTACAGGTAACTGTCCTTCTGGAGGAGAATGCAGGTTATGACAGCAGCTTTTTGTCCCAGCACGGAATGTCTCTTTTGTTGGAAGCCTGGCATGGAGGAAGCTCGCCTGGTAAAAGAACAATTCTTTTTGATACCGGTCAGTCAGCGCAACCGGTGCTTCATAACATGCAGCTTTTAGGGAAAGATCCGCAGGATATCGACTTGATCTTTCTCTCGCACTGTCACTATGATCATACCGGTGGCCTGGTCGGCATTCTTGAGGCAAGCAAGAGGCGCCGGATTCCGATTGTAGGACATCCTTTGATTCATCGTCCCCATTTTTCTCTCAAGCCGTTTTTTCAATCAGTGGGGATGGGTCCAGAATGCAGCCGGGAAGCCATAGAAAAGGCCGGTGGGGAATTAATCCACAGCGCAGACCCAATGCCTCTGATGCCAGGCGCTGTAAGTACCGGTGAGATTAATGAACGGGTCAGTTTTGAAAAGTCACCGACCCTGTCCCTGCAAACGATTCAGGGAGGCAAGAACGTTTCAGACTACATGGCCGATGATAGTTCTTTAATCTTTATTTTGGAGGAGGGTTTAATAATCATTACCGGTTGTTCTCATGCCGGGATCACCAGTATCGTCGAGGCAGCAGTTAGATTGACCGGGATTGAACATGTTTCAGCTCTGATCGGCGGTTTTCACCTGATTGATGCTGATCAGGCCAGGATTTCCAGGACGGTAGAAAGTTTAATTTCTATGGAAATTGATAATATTTATGCCGGACACTGCACTGGATTTAAGGCGGAATCAAGTTTGTTTATGGAACTCGGGACACGTTTTCAAAAATTGCATACCGGAATGGCAAAAATTTTTTAATGCTAATGATCTAAATAAAGTGAGGTTAGATGAAATGCGATTCTTTACTGAGTATATAAGAAAACAATTTCCAGCTTTGTCTGTTAAAGTAAACGAATATCCTGCTGCCTATTTTGACGGGCCTGGTGGAACCCAGGTGCCCCAGCGGGTGATCGATGCAATGGTTGATTGCCTTGCTTACAGCAATGCCAATGCCGGAGGTAAATTTCTGACCAGTCAACGTAGCGATCAGGTAGTTAAAGGAGCCCGGGAGGCCCTGGCTGACTTTTTGGGAGCATGCTCTGAAGAGATTGCTTTTGGACAGAACATGACTACTTTGACTTACCAGTTAGCCCTGGCTCTTGCGCGTAATCCGGGTTACCGTAATGAAATAATTATTACTGAAATCGATCATGAAGCGAATCGGGGGCCCTGGCTTGCTCTTGAAGAACGTGGATTTACAATTCGTGAAGTGAAAATGGAACCTGAAACTTGCACCATAGATATGAAAGACTACCAGGATAAACTTTCCGACAAAACCCTGGTAGCCGCTTTTAATTATGCTTCAAATTGTGTGGGGACTATTAGTGATGTGAAAGAAATGATTCGCCTGGCCCATCAAGCTGGGGCAATCACCGTGGTTGATGCAGTCCATTATGCCCTGCATGGCCCGATCGATGTCAGGGATCTTGACGTCGACTATCTGCTTTGCTCGGCATATAAGTTTTTTGGGCCGCATATTGGAGTGTTTTATGGTAAAAAAGAACGCTTTGCCGAACTGCCTGCTTACCGCTTAAGAACCCAAAAAAGTGCTGTCCCGCATTGTATCGAAACAGGTACTCACAATCACGAAGGGATCGCCGGTGCAGCCGAAGCGGTTGAGTTTATAGCGGATCTGGGCAAATATTTCGGGAACCTGGAAGAAGGTTCCCGGGCATTGTCAGTTCCTGAATGGTCTGAGCGGCGCCGCCGGGTTGTGGCCGGGATGGAAATGATGGAATTACATGAAAAACCTCTGGCTGATAAACTGCTTGATGGGCTCTCAAATATTGACCAGGTTAGGGTCTATGGTCCACCGAGTGGACATGCGCGGACCTCGACAATAGCATTTACTGTTGATGGTATTACTCCTGATCAAGTGGCTGCTAAATTAGGGGAAAAGGGGGTTTTTGTCTGGTCGGGCCATTTTTATGCGATTCGTCCGGTTGAACGTCTGGGTCTGGATCAAAGCGGCGGGTTAGTGCGGGTAGGTATTTGCCCCTACAACACAGCAGTAGAAATTGATCGCCTGCTGGAACAAATTCGGACTATTGTTGCAAGCTCTTAATCAATGAAGAAGGAGTGAAAGAAACAGATATGACTATGAAAATTAAGGATATTTACGATTTTGTTGTGGACAGGGGTATCGAAAAAGACCCGCGCAAGCGGGAAGGTGTCGAAGATATGCTGGCCAAAAATAAAAAAAAATATGACGAAATGAAAGACGAGGAGAAAAAAGAGTTTGACACAGAATCTTTGACTAATCCCTACAGTGATACACGTATTTTATGCGGGGATCCCCAAACTGAGGTTAAACGGATGATGGTCGGGGTAGATGTCGAAGTGGGCGAGGTAATGCTCGCAGATCGCCTTGCCGAAAAAGGGCGTCCGGTTGACCTGCTCGTGACTCACCATCCTGAAGGAAAGGCTCTTGCCGGACTTCATGAGGTGATGCACCTGCAGGAAGATATTTTAGCCCATTATGGAGTGCCGATCAATATTGCGGAAGGAATTATGGCTTCCAGGATCAGCGAAGTTAAAAGGAACCTGATGCCACTCAACCATAACCGGGCGATCGATGCTGCAAAAATTCTAGATCTGGCCATGCTAAGCGCTCACACGGTAGCTGACAACCAGGTAAATACATTTTTACAGGATTTGTTTGACAAAGAAGAACCAGAGACGCTTGGTGATATACTTAAACTTCTAAAAGATATCCCGGAATATGCCGAAGCGGTAAAACATAACGCCGGGCCTGATCTATTCCTGGGCAGTAAAGAACGCAGGGCCGGTAAGATTTTAGTTGATATGACAGGTGGAACCGGTGGTTCCGAAGATAATTATGCCAGGCTTTCCCAGGCCGGAGTGGGGACCATTGTT
>SKPU01000018.1 GCA_007119335.1 Syntrophomonadaceae bacterium | reverse complement strand
TCATATCTGATAAAAGACCTCCGCTGCATGATTCAGCCAGAGCCAGGGTTTTTGTGGTGTTTTTAATCAATTCGGCTACCCGGCCGGCCAAAGTATCATCATTACTGCCATAGATATAATCCCCGAGCGTTTCGCGTAAAAGCTTTTCGGCCTTTTCAATAGATGCTTCAGCTTCATCCCCTTCTCCTTTTATCTGAAGATGAACTTCATAGCCCTTTGCAACATATGACAGCTGCGGTAAATCCCAATTTCCAAGGGATTTAATTATTTCTTCCAGCCTGGATTCACCCAGGCCCACGCATTTTAGCGTTTTCAACCTGGACAGCTTACCCTGGTTGCGTTTAATCAAGAAGGGCAGAACGGATTGTTCAAAGATCACCTGCATTTCATTGGTTGGTCCGGGAAGCATAACAATTAGTTTGCCTTCTCTTTCCAGGATTAACCCCGGGGCTGTCCCTCCCGGATTGTCCAGCAAAGTGCTGCCTTCTATAATCATGGCTTGTTTGCAATTGCTTTCAGGCATCTTGTAGCCTCTTTTGGCAAAAAAGCCTTTTAGCTTTTCCAGCCATTCCTCATCTAAAACCAGGGGAAGCTCCAGGATGGAAGCTAAAGACTCCCGGGTTAGATCATCATCGGTAGGCCCCAGCCCACCGGTAATTATTACAATATCGCTATTATGGAGCGCTCTTTTCAGGGCGCTGCTGATTGCTTCCTGATCATCGGCGACCACAATCGATTCTCGAACAGAAATTCCTGCTGACCAGAGGTGCCTGGACAGATAACCGGCATGACTGTTTTCAATAAGACCGGTCAGCAACTCATTCCCAACACAAATCAGATCTGCTTTCAATTATTATTCACCTCAAGCAAAGATGGATTGTCGGCTAATAAGTCATATGATGAAATAGCTTTTATTTTTACTGAAACCCACGAACCAGGTTGCAGTTTAACGGGGGAGCGGAAATAAACTACGCCGTCAACTTCAGGGGCCTGGAACTCAGATCTTCCATAATACCATTTACTGCCCGGACGCAAAGTTCCATCAATCAAAACTGTTAATTCCCTGCCGGTCAGTTTTTTATTTAGCTGCCGGGCAATCCGCTGTTGTTTAGACATCAACTCCCGGTAGCGTTTCTTACTGACTCTACGGGACACCTGGTGCTCTGTATTTCCTGCAATGGTCCCTCCCTGTTTTGAATAGGTAAAGGCGCCGAGGCTTTCAAAAGGATATTCTTCAATAAATGAAAGCATATCATTGAAATACGCGCTGCTTTCACCCGGGTAACCTACCATCAGGGTAGTCCGCAAAGCGAGGTCGGGAATTTGATTACGCAATTTTTGAATAAGTTCTTCCAGGTCCTTCCGGTTATACAAGCGGCCCATTTTTTTTAAAACATGGTCATTGCAGTGCTGAAGAGGAATATCTAAATAATTACAGATCCTTTGCTCTTTAGCAATCAGCTCAATTAATCGATCGTCAATTCTCGAAGGATAAGTGTACATTATGCGCAGACGGAAGTAGCTTTTTCTCTCCATTATTGCTTCAATCAAACCGGCCAGATCCGGGTAATTTTCCCGGTCATGCCCGTAAGCAGTAGTATCCTGGGCAATTAAGTTTATCTCTCGGCTGCCCTGATCAAGTAAATCATTGATTTCTGCGATAATTTCTTCTGGATTACGACTACGGTAGGGACCCCGAATCGCAGGAATTAAACAGTAATGGCATCGGTTACTGCAGCCCTCCGCTATTTTCACGCTGGCGCTGTGGACAGGTGTAGTGAGCAACCGGGATGACAGTGCACGGTATTCAGGCGGGGGATCATTCTTAATAACTTCCTGCTTGCCGCTAAACAACCGGTCAATAAAATAATCCAGGCTGGAGTAGCTGTGCACACCGATCGCTCCATCAACAGCAGGGATATCCTTGATGATGTTGGTGCCGAATAATTCGACCAGGCATCCTGCAGCAACTATTTTAGGCTTTTTGCCACCGGTTCCTTTAACTGATTCAGCCAGCTCGGTTAACTCGAGAAGAGTATTTACCGCTTCCTGTTGGGCTTCTTCAATAAAACTGCAGGTATTAACAATAATCAAGTCTGCCGACCTGTAGTCGTTGGTTATAGTACAACCCTTCGTGGACAAATAACCCAGTATTTCTTCGGTATCAACCCGGTTTTTCGAACATCCCAGTGAAATTGCAGCCAGTCTGAGCCCTTTCATATCCAGATTATATTCACTTTCTGTTTCTGACTTTCTCAAATTATATCTCCTTCATTCCCAAAATTTATTCGGGTTATTGATCTGACTGGTTTTTATTCTCTTCGCATATCTGTGCAGCCTGATCCTGGGTAATCAGTACTTCCCTGGGTTTACTGCCTTCGAACTGCCCCACAATTCCCCTTCTCTCTAAATCATCAATCAAACGAGCAGCCCTGGTGTATCCGATTCGAAAACGCCTTTGCAAAAGCGAAATTGAGGCCTGTCCGGTTCGAACCACTACATCAACCGCCTCAGCAAAAAGGGCATCGGATTCCTCTTCTTCTACTTCCTCTGGGGTTTCTAAGAAAGCGCTGCCGTTTTCCTCCTCAACCAGGCCCTGTTCTTTTATGAAGTCTGCAATTTTTTTAACTTCCGATTCACTGACAAAAGCGCCCTGGACCCGGAAAGGTTTGACTGCACCAACCGGATAATAAAGCATATCTCCGCGTCCAAGCAGCTTTTCTGCTCCCGCCATATCTAAAATAGTTCTCGAGTCAAACTGCGATGATACAGTAAAAGCAATTCTGGATGTAATATTAGCCTTAATAATACCGGTTAGAACATCAACAGAGGGTCTCTGGGTCGCTACTAGAAGATGAATACCCGCCGCTCTGGACATTTGCGATAACCTGGCAATGGCATCTTCCACCTCTCCGGGCGAAACATGCATCAGATCAGCTAATTCATCGATAACAACCACAATGAAGGGTAATGATTCAAGCTCCTGATCTAGAGCGGCCATCTCGTTATAAGCAGCGATATCGCGTACCCCCAACCGAGCAAAAAGATCGTAGCGCCGGCCCATTTCTTTGACCATGTTACGCAGGGCCAGGGAAGCCTTCCTGGGATCGGTAATCACAGGCATTAAAAGATGGGGTATACCGTTATAAACGCTTAACTCGACCACTTTCGGGTCAATCATCATAAAGCGCAGCCGGTCCGGCCCTACCTTGTATAAAAAGCTGGTGATCAATGTATTGAGGCAGACACTTTTCCCAGCCCCGGTGGCCCCGGCGATCAGGAGATGGGGCATTTTGGTCAGATCAGCAATTACGGGCACTCCGGTTATATCTTTACCCAGACCAACCGTCAAAGGAGAGGTGCTGTTTTTGAAAGCGCTTTCTTCCAGGACTTCCCGTAAGTGAACCAGGGATATCACGCTGTTCGGAACTTCTATGCCCAGAGCCGCTTTCCCGGGAATCGGAGCCTCAATCCTGACCCGGGGAGCTGCTAAATTCAGGGCCAGATCATCAGACAAGCCGATTATTTTACTGACCTTTACACCCGCCTCCGGCTGAACTTCAAAGCGGGTTACAGTCGGACCGGTCTGAACATGAACTACCTTCGCCCCCACTCCAAAATCCCGTAAAGTGGTCTCCAGCTTTTTTGCTCTTTCCTTACTGTTTTTCAGGTGCTGCTGCCCATTGCCAGCCCCGGGCAGGGCAAGCAAATCCAACGGAGGAAAGATATAGTCGGCGTGAGATCGGCCTTGCCTGGAAAAAACTGTAGGCATTCCCCCATTCTGTTCCTCATCTTTTGGAATTTCAGAAACCGTGAGCTGTCTCTCATTTTGATATCCACTGCTAACCGGTTGCGCCTGATCAGGTTCTTCCTGAGGTATACCGCCATTTAATGGATCGATCCACGCCTGCACCGGAGGCGAAGCATCCTCAGGCAGCTGCTTTTGCTCGGTATAACTGACTGCAGCTGCAGATCGCTCCCGTCTGCTTGCAGAGGCTTCCATTACTTTTTCTTTTGTGGCAGTGAAATGTTTTTTCATAAAATCTATCATCTTCCTGACCAGGATCTTAAAATAATCGGCCAGGACTCCTAAAACCCGGAATATAATATTAAGGGTGCGCTTTAAAGAGATATCGAGAACCAGCAAAGCAGAGATTACAGCCAGGGCTACAATTACAATTCGACTGCCGGTCAGGCCCAGCAAGTAATAGAAAACAACAGCAAAAGCAGCCCCGATTACACCACCGCCTTCACCATCGATACCCATTAAAAAACTCTCGTAAAGAAAGTTGTCAGTCACGAAATATGCCATTCTTTGATCCATAATCTGCAGGTGAATCCAGGTCATGGCCAATAGCAGGAGTATTAATAAACCGATCAGGCGAGTTTTTATTTTATAGCGATCTTTGACCGGCACAATCATGCGCAGCCCAAGGATACCAATAAAAAATGGTACGGCTAAAGCAGCCTGCCCGGCCAGGGTCCGCAAAACGTCGTTTACAAAAAACCCCACTCCACCAGTCTGATCAGTCTGAATTAGGCCAACATATGAGAAAACCGCCAGGGCAATCAGCAAAATACCTTTAACCTGGTTGCGCATATCTTTATTTGTACTTTTTCGTCGCCGTTTAGCCAACTGCACCATCCACCTTAGCAATTATATTTCTCAGGTCATTATAAAACACTTGTTCGATAAAGTAAATACTGGATAAGATTACCATACAATGCAATTTATTTGCTTTGGCTTCCGGTTAATACCTTCATCGCTTTCGATTGCAAAGTAAAATGCATTTGGTCGCCCATAAAAATTTCACCTTCCATATGCAGCGGCCTCTCTTCACTCAATTTCAACCGGATCTCCTGCGCCTGGTACATTCCGGCCTGTCTAATTTCTTTAAGCTTGCCGCTAAAGACTTTTGGAAAATGATAAATCAAGCTCAGGCGATTCATATCATCAAAAATACAAACATCAAAAAGACCGTCATCCTGGATGGCATCGGGCACAATTCTCATTCCACCCCCGTAAGCCTGGCCAATACCGACCGCTACCAGGAGCGGGCTGCTCTTCATCGGACCCATCCCTAAATCTATCTCAATATCGACCACTTCGTAGTTAAAAAGTATCTCAAAAAAAGCATATACGTATGCAGAAACACCCTTAAACAGTTTAACGCCGTCATTTACCCTCCTGGCCACAGCAGCATCAAAACCAACCCCGACAGAATTGATAAAGTAGCGATCCATAACCCTCCCCAGGTCAATATCTTTGGTTTCCGCCCGCAGTAAATCCTGGCAGGCCGCATCAATATCGCGAGGCATATTTACCGCTGTGGCAAAATCGTTACCCTTTCCACCGGGAAGCGTCGCTAAAATCACTTTCCTGCCGGCAATACCGTTCAGCACCTCATTAACAGTGCCGTCTCCACCCACGGCTACCAGAACATTAAAGCCATCCTGAGCCGCTTTTTCAGCGGCTTCGATTGCATCCCGCGGGGCATTGGTTTGGTAAATATCAAAGTTAGCCCCGGCCTGCCGGAAATTTTCCCTAATCGCCGGTATCAAACTTTTTGCTTTCCCTGCCCCGGCAATCGGGTTGACTATAAATTTGTAGCTATTCAATTGTTATACTCATCCCTTCCATGATGTTCAAATCATCTTCTTTACCATTAACCGGAAGGGCTGCCTGATCAAGGCAGCCCGGCTTTAATTCCAAATACATTATAGATCATTAACAAGATTAACAAGAAAATTTTTTGTCCAGATCTTTCATCTTTTCAACAATCCCGCCGTACTCCAACTCCGAGTATGGAAGCATGGCCGGGCCTGAAAAACC
>SKPU01000129.1 GCA_007119335.1 Syntrophomonadaceae bacterium | reverse complement strand
TCCCGGACTAGAACAGTTTCCTTGCCCATTTTCTGTGCTGCATCCTGAATACTCCGGATGGTCTGATCCGATGTATCCACTCCGGCCACAATTTCAATAAGCTTCATAAGCGGCGCAGGATTAAACCAGTGCATACCGACCACTTTATCAGGGCAGCCGGTCACCGAGGCAATGTCAGTTATGCTCAACTCAGTGGTATTGCTGGCCAAAATAGTCCCTTCGGCACAAAGCCCTTCTAGTTCTTTAAATATTTCCTTTTTTAAAACCATATCTTCAGGGACCGCTTCAATAACCAGCTGAGCGCCTTCAACCGCATCTGCTAGCTCAGTGGTAGTATGGATACTTTTAATCACCTCTTCCGCGCCATCTTCACTCAGCTTTTCGGACTTGACAAAACGATCCAGGCTTTTGCGAATCGCTTTCTTTCCTGTTTCCAACATCTCTTCAGAAACATCCATCATACTGACCCGGTAACCTGAATAAGCGGCGACCTGGGCAATACCACTACCCATCAGGCCGGCTCCCAGAACAGCAATCTTTTTAATTTCCATTATTACTCCCTCCCGGATTCAATGATCATGATTCTCTATGTAAAAATATTATATCGATAATCTGAGGATCGGGCAATTCAATCAATTAAAAAAACTTTCCACCTAACTGCCACTTGCAATTTACCGGTCAGCTTTCTTAATATGCGCTGCATTCTCTTTAGCAACATGCTTCGCGGGCTAAAATTCTTACAGTCCCTGCGCAGAAATGAATATACCTCTCCTGCCCTTGTAACTGGAGTAACAGTTATGTGCTTTCAAAGTAGAAGCCGGACAGATTTCTATAAGCCGGGGAAGACCCGGCATGGCTTCCTGCATAGGCAAGATGCTGGCTTTTTTTGTCCTGACCAATGGTTTTAATAAATCAAGCACCCCGTAATAAGTTTGGCGAAAAAGGAGCTCTTCAATCATAAATCTCCAGCCCGCTCTGATTGTTAAATTCTGATTCAGTTGTCGTGCAGCCGGTGGCCAGCTAAATACTTTTCCCTGCCATTGCAGCACCACTAAAATCAACACCAATAAATAATTTGTCATTCCCGGAACTGCTCATCATTACTTCTTACCTTCAGCCATTAGCCTGGCCTGGGGAAGTTTGCGTAATACCAATGCTCCAACCGGAGCGATAACAGCACCTAATCCGAGGGTAATAAAGGGAATCCCCCAGTTTGTGGCAAGCATAGGATTAACACCATCGTTCAGCAAATCCAAGACCCGGCCAAAGACCCAGGGGGCAATAACAGTCATCGAATAACCGATCGCCGACTGGACCCCTAAACTGGTCGCCCTAATATCGACGGTCACCATCTCCGTCAGGCCTGTTTTAAAAATCCCGGAATCCGAAATCACCCAAAAGCCAATCCACAGGCCAACTATAATTAATAAAACCAGGGATTGGCCATAAAGGAAACCAAAAATAAACTGCGCTACCAGGCTGCAGGTAGCCCCGATAATGATCGACCGGGTCCTTCCGATATGATCGGCAACAATCCCTAAAATCCAAACCCCCGGCGCTCCGAGCAGAATGATAAAGGCCGCCACCCGGCCTCCCAAAATTACGGATTCCGTTTGTGGGTAACCAGCTGCAAAAAAGCTGGCCGTCAAGAATGGCCCGATCCAGCCCCAAAATGCATATAATTCCCACATATGACCCATATAAGAGGCAGTAATCACTGCAGGGCCGCTGTAACCCCCGGCCGGAGCTAGTTGTACTGATTGGTCTCCTCTGGCCGGTTCTGGCCGTTTAACAGCTGCCAAATCGGTTTCTTTTTCTTCATCGTTTTCCGGTTTCTCTTTTATAAAAAGCCAGATCAAAACCACCGCCACAAAAACAGGCAGTGAAGTCCACAACATCCCCACCCGCCAGTCATAAATTGCCGCCAGGGGGGAAGCGATAAAATAACCTCCACCATAAGCCATGGTCAAGGCTGCAGTGTATGCTCCTATCGCTTTACCTCTCTGAGCAGGGCTAAACCAGTTAGAGAGGAGGGCCATCCCTGGCGCGTAGATAGCCCCTGCGGATAAGCCGGTCAAAAGACGTAAAACAAGGATAGAATAAAAGCCTCCGGCTAAAAAAACAAAACTAGTTGAAAAAACAGCAGTCAGCAGGGTAGCCCACAAAATAACTCTTTTTGTACCGGCCAAATCGGCCAGGCGGCCGGTCAAAACGACAACTATAACATAGCCCACCTGAAATACTGCTAAAATGGTCCCTGTATCACTACCACTCAGGTTGAATTCTTCTGCAATATAGGTCAGTACAGCAGAAAAATTGTACCAGGGCAGATAACTTAGAACCATGCATATGATCATCAAGAGCAATGTTTTATTTTTATCATTAAAACTCCGTTCAGCCTGCCCTAGGGCTTTGGAATACATAAGTCTTCCGGTCCCTGCTCTGAAAGGATAATCTCCGGATCATTTTCTGCAATCAATTCCCTGATTATTTCCGCGTATTTAATCTTCTTCCTGATCATAGAGATGTGTTCTTCGTCACTCGTCCATGGCTGGTACAGGCTCTCACCACCTCCGGCAGCGAGGGCTACTCCCGGTTCAATTTTAAAATATACCGGGGCACAGCATCTTGCGATTTCTGCTCCGTCGTAAAATCGGTTCATCCCTCCAAAAGACAGTGAAGTGTAAATGTAAAAATCCATGGGGATGCTAACGGTCTTTCGGATTGAAGCTATCTGGGGCAGGGTTATGTCGGAGGGGGTGTTAAAAGAGCTTACCCCAAGGACCTCGACCATCCTTGCTCCGGCAGCAGACCCAATAGAGGCCCATACTGAAAGTTTAATCGCTATATCTTTCGGAAAATTTCCCTGTTCCTGCATGGTTCTGATCAGCCACATCAATCCCTCATCAACAATCATAAAACCCCTGATGCCCTCTTCATACATTCTTAGCATGTCAGCGACAACCTTGCGTATTTCATCGGACCCCCGCAAATTCATTCCACAGCGCATCCCCTCACTGCTCGCAGCTTGCCGACCAATGTCCCAGCCCAAACGCGGCCCTGGAACAGCAATGACCTCCATTTTTTGATCTGCTGCCATTTGCGCAAACTCCCTTAGTTCCTGGCGGTCAAAAAGAGTCCCGCCCTGAACAACTGAAACTAATCTGTGCACCGGAACCTTTCGCCTGTTTTTTTCTTCAATCATGGCTTCCAGTACTTTTGGACCCTCCAACCCACTTAACTCCATCCGGTAATGAGATCCATCTTTAAACCTTTTTGGGCTTGAAGGTAGATCATAAGCATCCCGGCCTGGAAGACCCGCCTGCTCCATCCAACGCGATACTTCATCCATTTTCATTTATTATCCCTCCCCGTCGCTTTAATCCTAACGCCGATGAAGGTTACGGGCGCCAATGAAAGATAACTCGTTTTCTGCCAGCTTCCTGGCAGTGCGATTAATCGCCTGGTGCTTAATAAGATAATTCTCTTCCATCGCCTCCATATCACCGGAAGAAATTATTTCTGACTTATCCCTAAAATAATCCAGTATGTCTGATGGATGATCCAGATCAGCTTCTTGATCAGGATAACCTCCCTCGTGCTTTGCTGATATATTAGGCACATTTTTTGCTATCTCAATTAACTCGTCTAAACGGTCATAGGGCTGGCGAACAATACTTTTATAAGTTTCTGTAATGTGATGTTCAATACGTACCTTGTCCTCAAGGCCTAACTGTCGACGGACATCTGAACTTAATTGAAGGGTCTTGTTATTCACTGAGTTACTTAAATTAAAACCAGTCAGTGGGGTCGAATGATCGTCTCGTGAAAAGTAACTGCCCATCAGCAAAGTCCACAGCACTGCATAAGGATTATCATTGCCCATGAAAACTGAAATCTTAAAGTTAATGTCAATACCCAGCTTATAAAGCAAATAACCGAGGAAAACAGTCCCGGGATTGATGTTCAAAACTTCTTTAATGCCGTACTGCGTGTAGTAGTATAAAAATTCATCTACCCACATCAGCGCATAATCATTGGGCTGACCGATACCTGTAAAATAGCCGGTGATAGTCTCACCACCCCCCAGGTGGACATTAGCACCGTCGGTTCCTTTTATATCAAGACTTTCCACATAGCTGGCACCAACTATCTGCATAGCTGCAGCCACAGCCAGGATATCACCCTGATCACTTTCCTGTTCCTTCATTTTGCGAACCCTGATATAGCGGCCCGGCATGATATCCTGATTATTTATAGCCTGCTTCGCCTGACTAATCAGCCAGGGGAAATACTGCAAGGCACTGATTTCTAGAGTCACTGCATTGCTCTCATTAAATGACTTTCCTGTAAAATCATAATCATCACCAAGCACGTCTCGATAAAACTCTGAGATGGAAACAAAAGCACTTTTGTCCCTTTGCATTATTAACCACTCGAGATCTTTCAAGTAAGGAGAATCCTGATTTTCCAGGCGTTTCATAAGATTTGGCAAATGCCTGGCCTCTACGGCCTGTTTATTGATTTCTTCAGCTGTTCCATACTTATTAACTATCTTCATCAGGTCATTTACCAATTTGTTGTTTGGATCAGCTAAAAAATCATTTAATTCTTCAAACTTGGAAATATTCATCTTCATTTGGTTGTTCATAAATCTCCGCCTCCATAATAAATTTATTGATATTCATAAAAAAAGAGCTTGTCCCTACCGCCGTGGAATACACGTAATCCAAGATTATTTCGTATTTGCCTTGGTTTCACCCCTTTCCCTGTATAGAGCATTTTCACTATAATCAAACATCTCATTTTGTACTTTAACAACATCAGATCACGGCAACTCTTGATGAGCTGGAACTTTATTTCGGCCTCCAGCAGTCCGGCTGACCCTTATCTTAAGACCATTTTGCGGTTTTGCCAGCGTTCCACATTGTCGGTCCGATTGCTAACTATGTTAAAAGCCGGCTCAATGGGGTTGGTTGTCGCCTGGCTCTTTCTGAGGATCTCATAGATGGTCACGGCTGCATAATCAACAAATCCCACTCCAGCCTTCTCTTAAGTTTGCTGCTGCGTCTGAATGCTGGTTTCACGCTTGGGGCAGCAAGGGCTTTCAGGTCGAGAAACGCAAGATTAGCCCTGACACAAGGCTCTGGCGACAATGCTATTATACTCGGCAAACATAACTACGTCAATGTAAAGAACGACCATTTTCGGACCCTGCTCAGGCTGGTTAACTTCTTTAATTCAGCTTCTGTGACCTCAATAAAGCGCCTGTTGAACGTGCTCTTTAAAGACCCTTTACTAACAGAGTTTTCTAGCCTTTGAGTTTAACCCCTGCTCGACAGACCTTGGAGCATACAAGTTTAAGGTTGCTTCAATTGTTAGTCCTGTCCAGTTCAAAGCTCTTTTTATCTCTTCATTGCGGCCCAAGGTCTGGTCCAGAGTCTGCCCAGCAGGTTTTATATACCATTGCTAATTACACTGCTTGTTTCATAGCCATGACGGTATGCTTAAGTATAAGAATCATGCTTGCCTTTTAGCCCTGCCACTTTGGCAATCTCTTCTTCCATAAACAAGTGCAGGATGGTTTTCCTGCAGCTGTTTACAAGCTTAAAACCCGCCTTAAAGGGTTTTCTTTAGGCTTATAAACTGAACATTTGATCCTGTAGTCTGTTCACTTACCTTATGATATTCTGACGCTGGCGGTGCCTCCTTTTAATTAATTTTTCAAATCCTTCTAAATCATAAGGGTTTGGGGTACCGCCACTTCAAATTTCATGGCCAATGGCGTATGTTCTGTAGAAAAGTGTAACCCTATTTAAAAAACCATTTTTTACGCTGGA
>SKPU01000218.1 GCA_007119335.1 Syntrophomonadaceae bacterium | reverse complement strand
AGGAGAAGCGCAGGAAAAGGAAGCCTTTGATACCCTGGATACTTTTGAGAGCAGCGATCAATCCGCTGAGCCTGCTAACCCCGACTGGAAAACGGAAATGTCCGGGTCTTTTGCAGATCCGGAGATAAAAAAGACTAAAAAGCCGATCAGCCGTTTTAAGAAGGCTCTTTTGATCTTAGCCGGTCTCTTGATTTTAGGGCTGGCCGCGGCGGGTACCTACGTGATGGCTTTTTACTCGGATATCCGGGAACCGCAGCGCATCTTATTGGATGAGGTCAATTTTGAGGAGAAAGCCGGAAACGGGGCCGAAGATGAAGGATATGATGTCGATGCTGCTTTTTATAATCATATTGTCAACGTTGCCCTTTTAGGGTTTGACCGGGGCTGGGGCCGCGAAAAAATGGGCGAGGAGCTGTTCCGCCCGGATGCACTGGCCATCTTCTCCATTGATTTTGAAAAAGAAGAAGTTTCTGTGGTCCGGATCCCGCGGGATTCCTACGTGCCTATTCACGGCATGGGGAACATGCATGATAAGATTAACCACTCTTACTATTACGGATATCATTATGGGGACCAGGAAGATCCCCATCAAGCCGGGATAGAGTATACGATTCAGACCGTAAGCAATGTTTTAGGAAATATTCCGATCCATTACTATGTTTCCGTCGACATGTATTCAGTTATTGAACTGGTCGATGCGATGGGCGGAATCTATTACGAGGTGGAAGAAACTATTTATGACGAACACTGGGATATCGGCCGGGTTTTGGTCCCCGAAGGCCCGCAGATAATGGACGGAAAGACTTACCTGCGCTACCTGCAGTACCGCGGCGATACAGGCGATACAGGGCGAATTGACCGGCAGATGAGCCTTTTGAAGGAAACTTTCAAATATTTAAGAGAAGAGGGCAGGATCACGGATATCCCGGCGACCTACCGGATTTACAAGGATTATGTGGAAACAGATCTCACTTATACTCAGATTGCGGCCATAGCCTACTTTGCCCGGGATCTGGACCTTTCCAACGAGAGCCTGCATTTTCATACTTTGCCCGGGGATCACCAGACCAAAGACGGCATTTATTACATGGTGCTTAAACAGGATGAAAGGCTTCGCATCATCGAAGAAGCGTTTGGTGCTGAGGCTGAACGCTGGGCGCACATCGTGCTTGAAGACAGCCCGGAATATATAGAAGAGCAGGAGCGTAAGCGCCGGGAGGAAGAGGGGGAAGAAAAGGAGAGGGCTAGGGATTCGATATTTGATGATGATTGGTTTAATGATCGCGATGATCAAGATCAGGATCGGCCGGAAGAAAACGTTGATCAAAGCGGTGATACCGGTCAGGATTTGAAGGCTGTGCCTGAATTAAGAGGAATGAGTGTGCAGGAAGCAGAAGCTGCCCTGCGAGAAAGCGGGTTCAGGGTTGGTGAAATCAGAGAAGCCTATTACGATCGTCTGGATCCGGGCCTGGTCTGGCGTTCAGAGCCGAGCGTCGGAACTGAGGCCCAAGCGGGGGCGATTATTGACCTGATCGTTTCCAGTGAGTCGGAACCGGATAATGACGATAACGATCATGACGACGATGCAGATCATGCAGACGATCAAGAAACTGGAGCAGGGCAGTAACATGAAGATTTCTAAGCGCTAACGGTTATTGAGCGAGGGGAAGCGGGAAGTGGAATTAATGAATAATCTATCAAGAAAAGCCAGGCTATATATTTCACTGGGTATAATCAGTGTGATTATCCTGGTTTCTTTTTCTGTAATATTTTACGGAGTATACCAGGTATATTACGACCCGGCCTCTTTATTCAGGCATGATTTTAGCGGCTCCGGCGAGGTGGAAGAGTATTTTGATGAACGGCTGGTCAATGTCGTCGTCCTTGGCCTGCACAACCGCCAGGAGGACAATACTTTCGGCGAGGTTTATTTCGTGGATACCATTTTGATTGCCTCGGTTAACTTTGACCGGGATACCCTGACCCTGCTGGCCGTTCCACGCGATACATCTGTTGAGATAGCGCACAGCGGGGTCGAAGACAGGATCCGCCAGTCATATAGTTATGGTTTCGAGCAGGGCAGCGGTGATCCACACCAGGAGGGTATGCGTTATACTCTTGATACCATCAGCGATTTTTTGGACGGACTTAAATTGGATTACCACATCGCTATGGATATCGAGGGGTTAAAACAATTGATTGATTCTCTAGGGGGAGTGTACTATACGGTGGAGGAGCAAATGACCGGACCGACCCCCGCGGAATCGCTTGATGCCGGCCCGCAAATGCTGGACGGGCGCGGGTACGTGACTTACCTGACCTACCGTGATGAAGATGCCCGCGATGATCTGAACCGGATGGAGCGCCAGCAGGACCTGCTTTTTGCTACCTTTGAATACTTTCAGGAAATGGGTATGTTTCGCTATGTGGTGCCCACCTACTCGGCTTACCGGGAGCATGTGCGCACCGATCTAAACCTTAACCAGGTTGCCGCCCTGACCCTTTTTGCCAGTGAACGCCTGGAGGCCGACGCTATAAAGAGTTATTCCCTGCAGGGAGAGTACTCCCCTGCAGACAGCGCTGAGGAAGAGACATACTATCTATCAATTGATGAAAAAGAAAAAAATGAAATGATCGATAAACTGACAGGAGGACAAGGTAATTGAGAGAGGATTTGCAAAGGGTGTCAGGGGGACGGTTCTCTTGACAACTTATTCTAACTTGCCGGAAAACAGTAAGTGCCTGGTTACCGGGGCGGCCGGGTTTGTGGGATCTCACTTATCCCGACGGCTTCTGGGCGGGGGCTGCCGGGTAACCGGGCTTGATTGTTTTACAGACTATTATAACCGCAGGTTAAAAGAGCGTAATATCAGGGATCTGCTTGAAAACCCCGCTTTTGATCTTATTCGCGCAGACCTTGCAGATCTCGAGAATGATTGGTTCGACGGGGTAGAGTATGTATTTCACCAGTCAGCTCAGGCAGGGGTACGGGCGAGCTGGGGCGAGGAGTTTTCTCACTATACCCGGCACAATGTTTTAGCCACCCAGCGCCTTTTGGAATGGGCCCGGCGCACTAAACTTAAGCGATTCGTCTATGCTTCGTCTTCTTCGGTCTATGGAAATACCGGAAAACTGCCCATGCACGAAGATGATCTGCCCCGGCCGCTTTCGCCGTACGGGGTTACCAAGCTCGCCGCAGAGCACCTCTGCAATCTTTATCATCAAAATTTCAGAGTTCCCACTGTCAGCCTGCGCTACTTTACCGTCTACGGACCCGGCCAGCGTCCTGACATGGCTTTTCATCGTTTTATAAAGGCAATTTTAAATGGTGATCAGCTGGTCATTTATGGCACGGGTGAACAAACCCGGGACTTTACCTTTATCGGAGATATTGTGGAAGCTAATCTTAAAGCAGCCACTACCGGGCACGTTGAGGGAAGAGTCTATAATATCGGCGGGGGAACTCGCATTTCGGTCAACGGGGTGCTTGAAATATTGAAGGAGTTATCAGGAAAACCGTTTAAGGTGCGATATGAACCGGTCCAGGCCGGCGATCCTCCGCATACCTACGCCGATACCACTCGGGTCAGAAATGAGTTAGAATTTATGCCGGAAACATCTCTTCAAAAAGGGCTGGCCATTATGCTCGATTCATTTCGGGAAGTAGATTAAGGAAATAAGCTCTGCAGGTCGGTCAAAGAATAGGAATGCCGGTTAAGCGGGCATTTTTCTGATGTGTTTGAAGGAAAAATAGAGGACCAGGGCGGATCCTAAAATAAAGAAAATGAAAAATGATATTGTGAATTGATCGGGCAGTAGGGCCCGAGTGGAGCCGAGGATCATTCCGGCCAGCAGAAATGATACTTCAGCCTGGTAGCGCCGGTATAAAGCGGAAAGTAGGCGGGCCAGGCCGAAGAGGCCTACCACAAAGCCAGCTGAGAAGAAGGCGAGCTTTAACCACTGCCAGCTGCTTAAAGCATAGATTAACTCATCGTAAAGATTTAAGATGATCAGCACTGATCCACCGGATACTCCGGGCAGCAGCATCGTGGCGCTGGAAACGGTTCCACCCAGTAAGAAGTGCAGGTTTCCACCGGGAGGCAGGACTGTAAAGGTGCGGGTCGGTTCGCAGATTACAAACCAGGTTACAGCGAAACCCGCAGCGCCCAGGAGAAGGGGCCAGGGCCTGATTGAATAGCTGCGGCCGTAATTAATAACCATCGGAACTGAGGCAAGGAGCATCCCCATTAAAAAGGACATGATGGCCACACTGTAATGATCGAGCAGGAATCTGATCCCAAAAACACCGGCCAGAATACCTCCACCCGCGCCAGGGATCATGATCAAGTACGGCTTTAGATTGATGGTGGAAAGGTCATCAACAAACTGACGATAAAAGCCGAGGATCAGGATTACCGTCCCTGCGCTCAGGCCGGGCAGGATCATAGCTAATCCTATAAAAGCTCCTTGCAGTAATTTAAGAATCACAAAAACTCCTTACATTTTAAATGGATTTAGTTACCTAAAATAGCTTCGCCGTAACAGGTGAATCTTCCTTTAAAAAAACAGAACACAGGGGAAACACAGGGGGACGGTTCTTTTGTGCACTTACTCTGAACAAAGGTAAAAGGCTCTTCTGTGCATCTTCCCTATGCATTTTAACACAGAAGAACCGCCCCCCTGTGCGAATCGGTCTCCATGTAAGAGTAGCCGGCCGGTGCCCGCAAATGCTTTTAAGCCTTTGCATTTTATTAAACTACATGTTATAAATTGCAGTGTATAGGGGCCTAAATGTTATAACACAGAAGAACCGTTTTCCTGTGCACTAAGTGATGAGGGGTGGTAAGATGGTTGATTTGAAAACAGTTCACTATGATCACAACATAACTGAGATCGGAGTGGTTGCTGACACTCACATTCCAGCCCGGGGGTCTCATCTCCCCTCCAAGGTGTTTCAGTTTTTTGACGGAGTGCAGCTAATCCTCCATGCCGGGGATTTGGTGGAAGATACTGTTTTAGAGGAATTTCGCGCTTTAGCCCCGGTGGAGGCAGTGGCCGGCAATATGGATCAGGGACTATTGCGAAAACGTCTGGGCCGGACTAAGCTTATCAAAATCGGCAATCTTTCGATTGGTCTTTTGCATGGTGATATCGAAGGACGCAGGATTGATCCGGACCAGGTTGGCGCACTTTTTAAACCGGAAAACCCGCTGGCTATTGTTTTCGGCCACCTGCATGAGCCAATTTCTGAGATGCATAACGGGGTTCTTTTCTTTAATCCCGGCTCATTAATTGATCCGCGCCGTTCTTCGAAGCCGAGCTGCGGGCGTTTGTTGATCAGCGGGTCTGAGATTAGCGGCGAAATCTTATATATTGATTAAACGAATTGATGTTTTTTTTATTGAAGGCCGGCTTATAACAGCAGGCCAGCAGGATAAATATTTCTTTAAGGAGGTTTAACCATGGATCAACTAAAACAGGACAGGTTGAAAGAACGTATTAACGCTGAAGCAGAGGATCAAAAGTTACCCTGCGCCAAGGCCTTTGCAATTGCGGCAGAGTTTGCAGTTTCCAATGCCGAGGTTGGAAAGATCTGCAATGAGATCGATGTAAAAATTGTCAGCTGCCAGCTGGGCTGCTTCTAGTTATTTTATTGCTGCCGGCGCTGACCTTGATATTTGTTTAGAGCCTTTTGGGATCGCAGGACCCGTCATTATGACAGTGATTTTTAGCATCTCATTGCAGTGACAATTAAAATGCTCAGTTGAGCAGAAGCAGAAATTAAAGAATATCAGAGTATATCTTAATAATATGAAGATATACAGAGCAAACTATTAATAAACTGCTTTAAATGTGATGGCAGGCTTTAAAGAGCCTGTTATAATGTTTGCTACCCTAAGAGCTATCAAGTATGATTATTTATGGT
>SKPU01000016.1 GCA_007119335.1 Syntrophomonadaceae bacterium | reverse complement strand
TCATCGGCCCATTTTCCTCTTTTTCATTTCGTTAAAGTACCGATGTGTCATGATTGTCAGCTTCGTCAACAAAAAATAGATGTTTTCGAAAAAATTCTTGCGATCATTGCTCTTGGCATAGTAGCATATTTTATGGTCCTCGGATTTTATATCTTGTTCAGTTTGGGCACTTAAAAAAGGGGTGTTTGTCAATTTTCTTTAAGACATTTGGCAATAAAACAGTAAAAGAATTACGAAAAAAACAAGGATTGACAGTGCAGGAATTAGCGATGATCGTCGATATTAACAGTCCGCTTATCAAAAAAGTAGATCATTATAAAATAAAAAACGTTCCGGAACCGCTTAAAAGCAAGATTGAACCGGTTTTGAAAGGTAAAAAAACCCGTAAATAGCAGGCAGGGATATGCAAAAAAATGCAGAAAGGTTTTGCATAAATAACCAGATTGGAAAGAGGTGTCGGTATGGCCTATGAAACAATTTTGGTTGAGAAAAAAGATCGGGTTGCCAGAATTACATTTAACCGGCCGCAACGTTTGAATGCCATTAACAGTGTTCTTGGTCTTGAGATGAAAGAAGCCCTGGAAGAGATTGCTGCTGATGATCAAATTTATGTCCTGGTCATTACCGGCAATCCCAGAATCAGGGAAAAAGAAGGAAAGCAGGAAGTCAAACACTGTTTTTCAGCCGGATGGGATCTTTCGGAAACTGCTCCAGTGGAACCGATTGTGGAGATGGTTGCTGCCTATGAAAAACCGGTAATCGCTATGATTAACGGTTATGCCCTGGGAGGTGGATGCGAGCTGGCCCTGGCCTGCGACTTTATCTTTGCTTCCGAAAACTCTGAAATAGGGTTGCCCGAAATTAACCGGGGGCTTTTGCCCGGTTGGGGTGGTACACAGCGATTACCTAGAAGAATTGGTGTGCCCCGGGCTAAGTGGATGATTTTAAGTGGTGAACCTGTGAATGGCAATGATGCTAAAAGAATAGGCCTTACTGATCAAACAGTTTTTAAAGAAGATTTGGATCGGGTCGTTTCAGATTTTGCTGCTAAACTGGCCGGTAAGCCACCGATCGGTCTTAAAAAAACAAAAGAAGCAATCAACAAAGGTTACGATACGGATCTGCAGTCAGGCCTTAAAATTGAACAAGAAATACTCAGCGTGCTTTTACAGACCGAAGATTTTCAGGAAGGTATAGCTGCTTTTAGGGAAAAAAGAGAACCACAGTGGAAAGGTCGTTAAAACTTTTAATCCCCGGAAGCATCTTCAAATGATGAGAAAAGCTTGATCAGAAGAAGGGGCGGGTCAATTGTTTGAGTGGGAATGTCCATATTGTCAAAGGAAATTTTACAGCTCCTGCCCGGAAAGAGAAAAAGACAAAATTGAATGCTGTTATTGTAACCGGGAACTGAAAAACCCCTATGCCAACAAAGACCGAAGGAATAGTAGCTGTTGTGAATGAATCCGGAGTGATTATGCCTGGGGCAGAAGCTTTTTTTTATCCGGCCGGTCAGAACGGATGCTTATTGATTCATGGCATATCTGGATCTCCCCAGGTTATGAAGCAAATGGGAGAGTATTTGTCCGGCGAGGGAATCACCACCCTGGGAGTGCGCCTTGCGGGACACGGAACCAGGGTTGAGGATTTGTATAGTATTACCTACCAGGACTGGATAAAGTCAGCCGAAGATGGTTTGAGTAATTTGAAACAAAACTGCAAAAATATCTCTTGTGCCGGACTTTCACTGGGAGGGGTTATCGCTTTGCAGATGTGCTACCTTTATCCGGAAGAGCTGTCAGGAATAATTTCGATCTGCAGCCCTTATGAGCTGAGCAGCTTGAAATACAAACTTGTCCCTTTGCTCAAAAAAGTGATTAAGAAAATTCCAGCCGGGCCAGGGGCTATCAATGATCCAGAAGCAGAGCAGGTAAATTATAGTTATCACTCTGTTTCAGCAGTCTATGAATTAATGAAACTGACTGCAGTGGTTCGTGAGAAACTCCCCTTGATCAGACAGCCGGCATTACTTTTTGCTGCCCGCCAGGACAATGTTATTAACAGGGATGACCCTACACTATATTACGAAAAACTTGCTTCAGAGCAGAAAGAGTTGATCTGGCTGAAACATACCGGACATGTTGCTACCCTTGATTATGATAGAGAGATAATTTTTGAAAAATCAGCTCAGTTCATTGAGCGGGTTGGTAGAGCTTAAATGAAAATTCATCCGGAGGGCAGTTAACTTGATCAGGTTATTGCCGAATATTTTTTTGCCCTTTCTCAGTCAGAAATTCCCCTATGTCGCGCCCTTCTAAATTATCTGTTCTAACAATGACTCTTATGTTATAATTAAAGCATAAAAATACAGGCCTCTTTTTGCACGGCTTTCTTTGGTAGTAGTTGAACAAGGCTGCTAAATATAACGGCTTGCAAATAGAGGTTGTTTTGTAAGCTCGATCTTCTTAAGATACAGGGAGGATTAAAAGAGGGTGGCCGAAAAAAAGAAGCCGATGGGCTTTGAAGAGTTTGATCAACCTGAAAAAAGGCAAAAACAAACAGGGCTAGTACGCAGTGTATTAAAAGTTATCTTTGTCCTGCTTCTTGTTTCTTTTATGATCGCCGGTGGAGCTACCGCAGCGGTCGTATATAACTATGTCAATGAAGCACCGGTCCTTGATCCTTCCAAGTTAGCCACAGTAGAGACTTCTTACCTTTATGACAGCAGTGGTGATGAAATAACCGCACTCCATGATGAGCAAAACCGAATTGCTGTTGGACTTGACGAAATCCCCGATCATTTGAAACAAGCTTTTATTGCTATTGAAGATGAGCGGTTTTACGACCATTTTGGATTTGATATTATCGGTAGTTTACGGGCTGCCTATGCTAATTTTCAGGCTGGAGAGATTGTCCAGGGAGCAAGCACTCTGACTCAACAGTTGGCTCAGAACGCATTTTTGACGACGGAGAAAACTTACCGCCGTAAGGTACAGGAAATTTGGTTGGCTCTACAACTTGAGCGCACCTATAGTAAAGAAGAAATTCTTGAGATGTATTTAAACCGTATTTATTTTGGTAACACTGCTTACGGTGTTGAAGCCGCTGCTCAAACTTACTTTGATAAAAATGTCGGTGAATTAACCCTGACTGAGGCGGCCATGCTGGCCGGAGCAGTGCGCTCGCCTAACGAATATAACCCGATTAACAATGAATATAAAGCAGAACAGCGCATGCGCACAGTGCTTTCAAATATGAAAAGGAATGAAAGCATTTCTGAACATGAATACAGAGAAGCGATGGATGTGGAAATGGAGTATGCAGAATTGCGTGATCCAGAGTATCCCTATCCTCACTATGTAGATTATGTTATTCATGATGAACTGATTAAAATATTAAGCTCAAACCCTTCGATCGGTTCACGTGAAGAAGCTTATCGGGCTATTTATACAGGTGGACTGCGTATTTATACCAACCTGGAACCTTCTCTTCAAAGACATGTAGAAGAGGTTCTCGGCCGGGGTGACCTTTATCCGACGACGATCAAGGTAGATATGTCAAAAGCCAGGGAAGCTATTTACGGACTTCCCCCGGGTCAGGATTTGACACGTGAGCAACTAGAGGAGCTTATCGATGATGAAAACGGAACCCCGCAGCCCCAGGCTGCGATTGTCTTAGCTGATCCGACCACCGGCAAGATCAAAGCTCTGGGAGGAGGACGAGATTACAGGAAAGATGTGGACGAAGTGCTGCGTTTCTCTAATTTGCGTCAGCCAGGTTCTGCAATCAAACCGATTATCACCTATGCGCCTGCTTTTGAAGAAGGGACCCTGGCTGGTGCAGGCTCAACCCTCGATGATTCTCCTTTTACAGGACCGCAGGGTTGGTCACCGAAGAACTTTGACAACCGCTTCAGAGGGATGACTACAGTCCGTGAAGCGCTTTATTATTCTTATAATGTTCCCGCTGTCCGGGCTTTTGAGGATTTAGGGCCAGCTGTCGGGGTAGATTATGCTGAAAGGATGGGCATCAATACTATTAGGCCTGATGAAAGAGGCAACCTCGCCTTGACCCTGGGAGGTTTTACTGACGGTGTAAGCGCTATTGATATGGCCCAGGCCTTTGGTGTTCTGGCTAATGAAGGAGTTAAGGTTAACTTTAATGCCGTGCAGAGAGTTGAAAACCGCCATGGGTCTGTTCTTTACGAACAGGATGTTAATCCGCAACAGGTTTTAAGTCCGCAAGCTACATTCCTTGTAAATGATATTTTGCAGGATTTTGTTACTGAGTATCTGGGCCGTGCACTACAAATTGATCGGCCGGTAGCAGCTAAAACTGGGACTACAGAAAATTGGAAAGATGTTTACCTCGGGGCTTATACCCCAAATCTGGTAGCGACTTTCTGGATGGGCTATGATGAGCCAAAAATGGGCGGGATTCAACAGGGATGGCGCTATTCAACCGCTTTTCTACGCGAAGTATTTCTGGAGGCTTTTAAAGATTTGGAGATCAGGGACTTTAATCGACCGGATGGTATAGTCCGGCTAGCAGTATGCTCCGTTTCCGGTTTACGGCCGAATGATGCCTGCCGTGATGCAAATAGCGTGCGCAGTGATTATTTTATAGGAAAACATGCTCCCCGGATTACCTGTGATTATCACAGCGAAGCAGATCCTGAAGACGAAGATGAAGATAACGGAGAAGAAGATTATGATTGGGTAAATGGCGATAACGGGGATGATCTCAACGGCGAAGATGATAACGGTGACAATGGCGAAGATCCGGATGATGACAATGATCAAGCCGACGACAACGACGAAGGCCAAAATGGTAGGGATGAAGAAGATGTCGACGAAGACGATGATGATGAAGAAGAGGAAGACGACGATGACGAGGACGATGAGCAGGATGATGGCAGCGATGAAGAAGACGATAACGACGGGGCAAGGTGGTATGAAAGATAACTTGATTCGGGATGCTAGCAGCTAAAGAAGCTGGCATTGTTTCATAATTTCTTTTAGCTCCTGTATACCTGTGTTGTCAAGTGGTAAGAGAGGTAAACGGGGTAGCCCACCGTAGCAGCCGATCAGATCAAGAGCTGCTTTTAACCCAGCAACCCCGAAGCGGGTAGTGACCGCTTCATTTATGGCGAATATTTTCAGCTGTAAATTCCTGGCTTCTTCCAGCTTCCCTTCATCATAGAGATTCTTAATCTCCGCACACTCTCCAGGCATGATGTTAGCCAGGGCGAGTGTGCCCCCGGTTGCCCCCATGAGCAGGGATGGTAAAAGAAAATTAGCAGAGCCGGCGAACACAAAAAAGTCATCGCTGCAATTATTCGCAACTTCACTAATCTGCACGATATTGCCCGAACTGTCTTTTATACCTGCTATATTCGGATGTTCCGAAAGTTTAATAATCGTTTTTGCATTCATATTGACATTAGTGTTACGCGGCATATTATAAAGAATAACGGGTAGTGGAGAGCTTTCAGCGATATGAAAGTAGTAGTTAGTTAATACTTCGTCGTTCATACTCCCTTTAAAATAACTCGGATTTAATACCAGGGCAGCATCGACACCGCAATCAGCTGCCTCTTTATTTAAACTAATAGTGGCTTTTGCTGATTCACAGCCGGTCCCGGCGATAACCTTTTTTGAGGAAGGTAAATTTTCACGGCAGAAGGCAAACGCTTTTATTTTTTCTTCGTGACTAAGCATAACGGCTTCACCATTAGTGCCTGCAACAGCAATGCCCTGTATTTCTGAACGACCCCACCATGCAAGATTTTCTGAGAGGGCATCCCAGGCTATTTCACCTTTATAGTCAAATGGAGTCGGGATTGGGGCAAAAATACCGTGCAACATTTTTATCACCTGATTTCTTCTTGGTTATATAAGGTTTATATCACTTTAAATCATTACTTAATATTATATAATAT
>SKPU01000148.1 GCA_007119335.1 Syntrophomonadaceae bacterium | reverse complement strand
GAACCTACAGCACTGGGGAAAATAATTGGCAACCTGCTTGATAACGCTTATCGATATACCGAACCCGGTGGAGCAGTGGAAGTGGCTCTTCAAGAAAAACCGGTAGTCAATCAAGAATCTGTCTCTCCTCTCGGACAGGAATCCTTAGCTGACGAAGGAGCACAGCAAAAGCTCGAGGGCATGTTTCTGATCAAGGTCAGTGATACCGGAAGCGGGATCAAGAAAGAACATCTACCTTATATTTTCGAGCGGTTTTTCCGGGCCGATCCCTCCCGGGAAAAAGATCAAAGCCAGCCCGGTTCCGGAATCGGCCTGGCCCTGGTCAAGGAATTAATCAGGGCAGCCGGGGGTTTTATTCTGGTTAGCAGCCAGCCGGGGAAAGGAACTACTTTTTATCTGTACCTGCGGTAAAAAATCTTTTCGCACCCGGAACACCCTGGCACCCGGATAATCTATTTTTTTTGTTTTCAATGGTCTGGCCGTGACGCGGTCAGTCATAAAAAAGCATAATTAGCGCACCCTGACCCCGGCCATAGTTCCCGCAAAGGTCCGGCTCACGACTGCCTCCGGCCGGAAGCGGGGTCTGGAGGGACCTTGCTACTTCAGCTTATCTTTCAACGCCTTGCCCGGCTTAAACGCCGGCACTTTGGAGGCCTCGAAATTAAATTTCTCCCCGGTGGCCGGGTTGCGCCCTTCCCTGGCCTGCCAGGTCCGGGGTTAAAAGGGACCGAACCCGACCAGCTGTACCTTCTCACCCCTGGCCAGGCTTTCTGTAACCGCGTTAACTATCGCGCCGACTGCCTTCTCGCTATCCTTTTGGACAACCCCGCTTTCCCTGCCACCTTCTCAACCAATTCAGATTTATTCATCTCTAAATGTCTTCCTTTCAATTCAATATTTTTATAGCGCCGGTGGGATATAGGTCATTTTCATCTGCCAAATATGAATATTTCCCGCAATCAAGGTATCTTTTACGCATCATAAATTAAAACCTCCCCCATCAATTGGCCGGGATCTATTTCCAACCAAAGTTACGTTCTGTTTAAGAATACCTCCACTACCTCCGGATCAAAGTGCTTGCCGCTTTCTTCACGGATATGTTTGAACGTATCTTCTTCCGACCAGGCCTTGCGGTAAGGTCTATCACTGGTCAGGGCATCATAAACATCAACCACCGCAAATATACGTGCCGGCAGTGGTATTTGTTTGCCCTTCAAGCCACGGGGGTAGCCGCTGCCGTCCCATTTTTCGTGGTGGCAATAGGGGATGTCCAAGGCGGGGCGCAAATAATCGATCGGGGCAAGCATGTCGTGGGCATAAACCGGGTGATTGCGCATAACAACCCACTCCTCGTCATTAAGTTTGCCTGGTTTGAGAAGAATGGAATCCGGCACCCCCATCTTGCCGATATCATGCAGCAGGGCCCCGCGCCTGATATGAGGCAACTCCTCATCTTTAATGTTCATCTTGCGGGCTATATTTAAGGTAAACTCTGTCACACGCTGGCTGTGGTTTTCAGTTTCTTCGTCTTTTAAATCGAGCGCGTAGGCCCATCCTTCAATGGTGGCATCGTAAGCTTGCAGCAGTTCCAGGTTGGTCCTTTCCATATTTTGAAAGAGTTCAGCGCTGTCGATGGCAATAGCTGTCTGTCCAGCCAAAGTTTTTAGGAAGTCAAGCCATTCGTGGTCCAGCTCCTGCTCTTCTCGTTGATAAACTTCCAGTACGCCCTGGACATAGCCCTTGGTGATAAGTGGAACAGCATAGTAGGTGACAAAACTTTGTTCTTCAAACAGCGGCCCCTGGACCGGGTCCTTTTCGACTTTTTTCAGGTCGGGGATTTCAATCAACTTTTGTTCTTTAATTGCGCGGCCGGCGTAACCTTCGCCCCGGCGCAGTTCTAGCCGCGGGACCTTTTCAAATAAAAAGCCGCAGCCGGCCGAGTATTCGATAATGCCTGTTTTATGGTTGAAGCGAAGGATCGCCGCCGCATCTAAGTTTAGCAGGTTGGTAACCTCGGTTAAGATGGTTTTAAAGGTAAGGTCAAGATCCATGGTGCCGGAAATGGCTTTATCAATAGTATGCAACCCCTGCAGCTGTTTAAGGCGGTTCTGGGCGCTGTCAAACAAAAACTGACGGCGCAGAGCGTTACCGGCTAATTCTCCGGTAGCTGAAAGCAGCTCAACCTCTGCTGCTGTAAATAGGCGGTTTTCCTCGTTCCACCGCCTTGACACTTCCAGCACCCCGATTATCTCGGTTTCGGCTTTTAGCGGAACCAGCGCCATCGGACCAGTCTTGTCTGCTTGGTTAAGAAAATGCAGTTCCTCTTCTTCTGTACTGTAGTTATCGGTAATATACGGTTCTTCAGTTTGCAGCACTTTGCTAGACAGGCCTTCGGTCGCTGGAAATTTGTAACCGACCTGTTCTACCCATAGCCCCTGGGCCTTAACAATGGTAAAATACTTCCGGTCCTGGGAGAGGCGCATTACAGTGCCGTTATCCGTTTTCAGAAGGCGGCAAGCTTCGCTTAAGATTACGGTGATCAAGTCATCAGTGTTGGAAGCTGTGCGCATACTGGTAACAAGAGAATAGAGAGATTTTAAAACTTCATTCTGGGAGATAATCTTATCTTCTGCCTGTTTACGATCGGTGATATCTTCACAAACGGCCACCGTCCGCAAAGGTCTTCCGGCTTCGTCTTTTATAAAGGCGGCATTCACGCGAACCCAGATAATCTCACCGTCTTTGCGGATATAGCGCTTTTCATTGCTGTAGTTTGATGTGTCGCCACGCATTGCTTTGAAGAATATCTCCCAATCCTGCTGCCGATCATCTGGATGAGTCAGGTCTTGAAAACTTATGTTTAGTAACTCGGTTTCACTGTAGCCGGTAATTTCACAGTATTTATCATTAAAGCGAATGAACTGGCCTTTCTACGGATCAACCTGGACAATGCCCACAGAGACAAACTCAAAGATGGAGCGAAATTCTTGTTCATTTTTTCGCAGCGAGTCAGTTCGGGCCCCTAACATGCTTAGCGTTTGTCCGACAACCCCTCCGATAAACATAAAGAATATGCTTCGGAAAACCCAGTTTATAGCTAACTGCATTTCGCCGGTTATAGTATCAACAGGCATAAGGGGGCCAAGAATAAAACCTCCGATCAGACCGGCAATGATGCCGCCCTTTGCCCCAAACAACAATGCGGATAGCAGTATGGGCAGATACATGGAATGAGAAAAAACATACTTGATTCCACCGGTGCTATAAACAAAAATTCCGGAACTGATGATTAAGACAGAAACAACTGCCAGGCCGTATTGCTTGTTTTGTCTAAGGAAATTGAAAGTCCTTTCGACAGCATTTAACAACTTCTCCGTAGCATTAATTGAGATTACCCCCTTTAAAACTTAGAACAATCATTTAAGGCGAACCTGAAAGCATTAATGCTGCCTGCCTCCAAAATGGTCATCACAGCAAGTCATCCCAGATCTATCAAACAGTTAGTCGTGAATATTGTTTTAAAGCACAACCAGTGCTTGCGTAAATAGTTTAAAATATTCTCAATTGCTATCACAGAGCTATGATATCATTTAGCTTTACATCAAACAAGAGTGCTGTGATAGGATTAGTCAAGTTCGGGCAGGGTTGCATTTTCTCGGCAACCCAGTATATACCAGGGAGTATTTTTAAGTTATATCAAGCAGGATAATATATTGTTATCTACCCGGATTCTACTGCTCACCTTCGGTTTGAAGTGTATAATTAACTATAGTTAAATTTGACATCAATTTTTCACCGAACCATTGTCTAAAATCGCTACAAATAAGACCTTTTTTTATCGCTGCTTTGTAAATAATCATTTGCAACCTTATTTTAGCAGTACTATGGGCAAGGCCAAGCTTTCCGGCACCAGATCCGGCCGACCTGCCCCTGGCCGCCGCGGAAAAGCCTGGTTAGCTTTAAAAAGTATCACCTAATTAAGTATAAAATCCCGGTTATTCAAGCTGTAAATTTTTTGTAAACAAACCAGTCCTAGCAGGTTTAAGCAGGAGGTACAATAGAATTATAAGGCAACAATCCGTTTGCGAAAATAAGGTGTAAGCTTGTCCAGGGTTTTTTATAAAAAAATAATTTTTATCGATCCCGGCGAATTTGACAGGATGGAACAATTATTATCCATCGCTGGAGGCTATTCCAGCGATTACTCCCGAGATGAAGCAACTAATACATATGTTGCGGAATTCCCTAACCGATGCGAAGCAGATATTGAGCTTATCAACAGTGACCCTCCCCGTGTTAAGGCCACTTTGTATCAACCGGTAGAAGAAGATGGTGAAACAATCTTGTCTGAAGTAGACGAATTTCCCGATACCAGGAGCCTTAAGGGCGAATACTGGTTCGAACACGGCAACACCACTTATATCATTTTTGTAAACAGCAGGCGTCTTTTGAACCGAATGCGGACAAAAACCAGGCCCTTTTCGAAGGTCCCGCCCCACCGCCAAACCCGGGAGGTCCCGGCGGTACCCCCGCAGGGTAGGAAGCTTAGTCCCTATTTCGCAGGTAGGGCCAATTGAATTAAGTACAGCAATAACATAAAAATGTTAGTTGTTGTCCTTACACTACAGAAATGGCAGCGTAACTGCTAATAGCCAGGCCAAAACTTGTGAATTAAACGGATATGCCGTTCTTTTATATCGCCAACAGTTTGAAAATGTTTTCCATGCTCTATTCACAAATAATTTACATGCTGATCGTTGACGCCAAAAAAGTTCAATTGATATGCTTTTAAAAAACCGGTAGATTAATTCTATTTTTCTTGAGTTGTGGAGGGATCAGCTATGAAAAGGTTAAAGATTATTCTTTTCTTAGGACTAATTGTCTGTACAGTCCTGATATTTGCCGGCTGCGAGCCGGAAGAATATGAAGATGCCGAAGAAGAGCTGGCAGATAGATACGAAATATGGATCGAAGGTGATGTTGAAGCTCATGCAGAAAAAAGGAAGGAATTGATCGAGGAAGCCGAAACAGAATCTTTAAAAGAATTCCAGGCAGCTTTCACCGATGAGCGTGATCAGCAGATGACCGACAGGATCGAGGAATTGCTGCACGATCAAACCGGCCATACTTATTTTATAACCGTGGGTTCCATGCATCTGGTCGGCGATAACAGTATTGTAGACCGCCTGGAAGAAAGGGGCTTCGAGGTAGAGAACATGTATTAGAAACCCCTAAGGGCGTTCATAGAAAAAGTTATCTGGATTTCTAATAAAAATGCTCAAAAAGGAGGCATTATTGATTTGACTTGTATTTAAAAACAAAATAGTTTTTCTACGCTAATAAAAAAGGAAACAGTGGGGGTGCAATAGATGACCATGCCAGGTGGCAAGCCACAAGGGTAAGTTAATACAGGAAACCGCATCATTAAGGCAGGGGGGAGTTCCATACCTAACAGTGACGGATCAACAAACCACACGGGCAAGTTAATGCAGGACATCGGGCTTCAGCATAAAACATCTTCGGGAACGTAGCAGGGCTAAACATTATGAAATGGTTTTTCATCTGACGTGGAGTCTAGTTTAAACAAGGAATTAAAAGCAGTTTTAAGTTAGGAGTATGTCTCATGGTTAATTACAAAGGGATTCTTATTTCAACTGCTGGATTGGGTATAATTGTTGGGTCATTATCAACGGTATTATCGCCAACTAATACAATCATGTTAGCTGTTGGGTTAGGTTTGTTTATAGCACCTATTTATAACCGACTTTCGCGCTGACTTAAACGTCACAAAATATAAGATTTCACCTAATTAGCCTTCTTAATGGCTTGATTCTAATATTGGCTATCCAAATGAAAGTATTACGTGCTGGGGACAAAGTTGGTCTTATATTTAATGTTGCTTTGGTAGTAAGAAGGTATGATATATCACTGAACACGATTGATACCAGATAGAATGTTTAACACATCAAGCAGGGAACAGCCTCTTTTAGTCTAATTATTAAACAAAGGTTCTTAT
>SKPU01000224.1 GCA_007119335.1 Syntrophomonadaceae bacterium | reverse complement strand
GTTCGAGCAGGTTGTTATAAAAATAGGCCGCCCCTAGAACTGCAACAATTGACAGTAAAAGCAAAGCGGCCAGAACAGCGATAATGCGTCTAAACATTATCTAAACAACACCTTTCCATGGGCTGAGGGTTTAAATTGATTAGTTAGGTTGATCGTCATCAATAATATCGAGGCTGCGAGCCCGTTCTTCCCATAGGACAGCAACCCTGCTCCACTCTTCTTCATCCTCAACCTCAACTAACGATTCTTCCTCACCGCTCTTCTCAATCCGGAAAATATAGGCATCCTCACCGACATCCATTTCTTCATTGTTTTCATCAACATAGAGAACCGGAACCAGGATAGCATAGTCATTCATATCAACCTCGAAGCGATCAACTAATGCAAAATCATGTTCGTTGCCTTCTTCATCAACCAGGATCAGTATATTTTCTTTTTTTTCACCATTGTCGCTCATGTTTGAGCACCTCACTTCTACTTAAAATACGCACGTATTTTTCAATCCGCTTGCTACCAGATCTTCTCTTACTGTGAAGCCAAGTATTGTTCTAGAATAAGAGCTGCTGCTAATTTATCTTTAACTTCCCGGCGGTTTTTGCGGCTAACCCCACCGGAAACTAAAGCTTTGTCCGCACTGATTGAAGTAAGCCGTTCATCAACCATAACCACCGGCAGCCCTAATTCTTCCTTTAGTTGATCAGCAAACTGAATAGCATTTTCGGACTGAAAACCTTTTGAACCGTTCATATTCAACGGATTGCCGACAACAATTTTTCCCACCTCATAGCGGGTGCAAATTTCTGAGATTTTCCCGACCGCTTCTTTTAAATCAGTATAATTTATAACGTCGATCCCCTGTGCTGTGATGCCCAGAGGATCAGTTACAGCAACACCAATCCTTTTTTCACCGGGATCTAAACCGAGTATACGCACAATCTACTGTTCCTTTTTTGAGCTTATTTTTAAAGCTTGTCCTTTTCAGCCAGATCCAGGTAGGTGCCAACCATTTCTTCCAGCAATTCATCACGTTCAACCTGCCTGATCAGGCTTCGCGCATTGTGATGACTGGTGATGTAGGCTGGATCTCCGGAAATCAGGTAGCCGACCAGCTGGTTGAGGGGATTATAACCTTTTTCCTTCAGGGCCTGATAAACCGTGGTCAGGACTTTCCTGGCCTTATTATCAACCTCTTCACCGTCTACCCGAAATAGGACTGTTTCTTCGTGATTATTATTATCCTGCAAAGTCAGTTCCTCCCAGTAAAAAATATTTTTATTATACCCGTCCGGCAGCTTTCAATTGCTCGCGAATCAAGCCCTCAACTGACTCAAGCGCAGAAGGCAGGGCCGCTGTATCTTTACCGCCGGCCTGAGCCAGTTCCGGCTTGCCTCCTCCGCCGCCGCCAACTTGGCGGGCTACTTCTTTTAAGATCTGGTTGGCCTGAAGGCCTCTTTCGACCAGATCCCTGGTTACGGAAGCAACCAGGATCACTTTACCGCCATTAACAGCACCGAGCACAACGGCTACAGACGGAAGATTGTTCTTTACTTCATCCATGACCATCCGTAATGATTCGACACTGTCAGCAGAAACTTTAGCGCTGAGGATGTTTACATTATCCACATTTTTAACGGCAGGCAGCAGCGCTTTCACTTCAGCTGCAGCCAGGTTCTGTTTGGTTTCTTCGTATGATTTCTGCAGAGCCTTGTACTCGGCCAGGTGCTCGTCAAACTTCTGATCAAGCATGCCCTGGGATGTATTAAGCGATCCGGCAATTTTTTGGAGCAGATCATCATGTTTTACGGTTTGACGGTAAGCACTCATCCCCACCAGGGCTTCGATCCGGCGTAATCCTGAACCGATACCCTCTTCGGAGATAATTTTAAAAAGACCGATTTCACCGCTGGCCGATACGTGAGTTCCTCCACATAATTCCCTGGTATAATCACCGGCTGAAACCATACGCACCGCGTTTTCTTCGTATTTGTCAGTAAATAGTGCAGTTGCGCCCAGCTGCTCAGCTTCTTCAAGCGTAGTCATCTTAGCCTGGACAGGAACATTGGCCAGGACCATCTTATTAACCTCTTTCTCGATAACCCGCAGTTCTTTGGAACCGGTGCTTGCAAAATGATTAAAATCAAAGCGCAGACGGTCAGGTGCTACCAGTGAACCGGCTTGATTGACATGATCGCCTAAAGCGTGGCGCAGAGCGCGGTGCAGGAGATGAGTCGATGTATGGCTGCGGCAGATCCCCCGTCTCCGATCGCTGTCCACCTTCGCTTTAACAGTTTCTTCGGCAGAAACCCGGCCTTCCTGCAAAGTGCCCTGGTGTATGATCTGGCCCCAGGGCGAGAAAATTGTATTATCAATCTTGATCCGGCCTCCGGAAGTTTCAATGAAGCCGGTATCGCCGATCTGTCCACCGGCTTCAGCATAAAAGGGAGTCTGATCAAGTAAAACCTCCACTTTTTCACCTTCTTTAAGCTCTGCGTGGGTTTCGCCATCGACAAGGGCAAGTATAAGTTTTGCTTCTTGCTCCAGGGTTTCATAGCCGGTAAAGACCGTGGTAAGGTCTTCGGCTGCCTTGTATCTTGCTGTGTCCTCTGTCCCAGAGCTGGAACGGGCAGCTTTGCGAGCGCGGATTTGCTGTTCTTTTAAGTGTTTATCAAATCCTGCGCGATCAATTCCAAAACCCCGTTCATCTAAAATTTCAGCCGTTAAGTCAAGCGGAAAACCATAAGTGTCATAGAGTTTAAAGGCAAGCTCTCCGGGCAATACTTTATCGCCCTTTTCGCGGATTTTTTCCACGTAACCGTCTAAGATATCCATGCCCTGGGATAATGTCTCCTGAAAACGCTTTTCCTCTAGATTAACCACCTGGCGGATATATTCTTCGCGCTCTTTTAATTCAGGATAGGCCGAACTCATGGTTTCAACAACCAGCGAGACGGCATCAGTAAGAAAGTTGCCTTCAATGCCTATTAATTTACCGAACCGCACAGCGCGGCGCAGCAGACGTCTTAAGACATAACCCCGTCCCTCGTTAGAGGGAATTACCCCGTCGGCAATCATGAATGTTGTCCCTCTGCAGTGTTCGGTTACCACCCGCAAAGGTACTTCCACATCTTTGCGTTCCGGGTCAGCCAATTTTGCAAAGTATTGATAGACGGGCTTAACTATGTCGATTTCATACATAGAGTGGACATCCTGCAAAGCCATGGCCAGGCGTTCCAGGCCGGCCCCGGTGTCAATATTTTTCTGGGTCAGTTCGACCAGTTCACCGGAAGCTTCCCGGCTAAACTGGGTAAAAACAAGATTCCAAATTTCAAGGTAGCGATCACAGTCACAGCCGACTGCACAATCCGGACTGCCGCAGCCGGCCTCTTCGCCCATATCGTAATAGATTTCAGAACAGGGACCGCATGGTCCAAGGCCGATTTCCCAAAAATTATCCTCTTTGCCCATCCTCGTAATGCGGTCGGCAGGAACTTCGATTTTTTCATTCCATATTTTAAAAGCTTCATCGTCTTCATAGTAGACGCTTACCCACAAACGATCCTCAGGCAGGCGGTAACCGTTCAGGACCAGGTCCCAGGCCCATTCAATTGCTTCTTCTTTAAAATAATCTCCAAATGAAAAATTTCCGAGCATTTCAAAAAAAGTGGCATGCCGCCCGGTATGACCGACGCGTTCTATATCAGGGGTGCGGATGCACTTCTGACAGGTTGCTATCCTGCTATGTGGAGGCTTTTTTTCACCTGTAAAATAAGGTTTTAGAGGAGCCATTCCAGCACCAATTAATAGCAGTGTCGGATCGCTCTGGGGAATTAGTGAAAAGCTGGGCATGATTAAATGTTCTTTAGAACTAAAATAATCTAAAAATATTTCACGTATTGTGCTGGTTTTCATTCTTAAACCTCCCTTGCAGACTATGGCAATTATATCTGTTTTAAAGAAGGGATGTCAACAAAATCGAGCACTTTAGAGAAGGAGAATCAAAGCTTTTTGAAGCTGCCCCGGCCCCGGCAGGCTGATTCAAATCCCCGGGCCAGGCTTTCTGATGATCTGGCTGGTATAGAAACTTCTAAAATCACCTTTTCGCTGTAAGCAGCTTTGAGGGTTTCACCCTCCAGGCTCTCGAGAAGCCTCGTTACAGCCCCTAAGTCTTCGTAGCCAAGCCGAAGTTGAAATGAATCAAGCGGTTCCTTGCTTTTTAGAACCACTTTTTCCAGGCTGAGACGGGCACATGCGCGGTAAGCCCTGGTCAGCCCCCCGATGCCCAGCTTGGCTCCCCCAAAATAGCGGGTCCCCACTACTAATACATCGGATACTTTGCGGCCTTGGAGGACCTGCAGCATCGGCGCTCCGGCAGTCCCGGCCGGTTCTCCGTCATCAGATGATCGTTCAATTAAAGCGCTTCCGGTGCCGATCCGGTAAGCATAGGTGTGGTGAGTGGCATCGGGAAATTCAGCGCTAATGGTATTAAGAAATTCCAATCCGGCTGCTTCGCTTTCCACCGGAGCAAGGGTAGCAATAAATTTTGAACCCTGCACCGTAAACCGGGCCTCCACTTTCTTTTTGGGTGTCAGGTATGCAAGGTCAAAATCCATTTATTCACCCGCCTGATCATGCTTTGTTTTTTAGATTCTTAATTTGCTGAAGATAATTGCGAATTTGTTTCTCCCGGCCCTGATCGGTGGGGCGGTAAAATTGTTGGCCGCTAATACCGGGCGGCAGATATTCCTGCTCGATATAGTGCCCGGGATAATCATGGGGGTAGCGATAGTTCTTTCCATGGCCAAGCCGTTCAGAACCACGATAACTGCTGTCTTTCAAATGTGCAGGCACCGGTTGATTTTGTTCATCTTCAACCAGCTGCATCGCCTCGTTTATAGCCAGGTAGCTGGCATTGCTTTTGGGCGCCCCGGCCAGGTAAGTCGCCGCCTGGGCAAGGGGGATCCTTCCCTCCGGCAGACCAATGATCTGAACTGCCTGGGCCGCTGATACAGCTAAAGGAAGGGCCTGCGGGTCAGCATTGCCGATATCTTCAGCAGCGCTGATGATCAGGCGCCGGGCAATGAAAAGTGGATCTTCACCGCCCTTAATCATCCGGGCCATCCAGTAAAGGGCGGCATCGGGGTCGGAACCGCGGATCGACTTAATCAAGGCTGAAGCCATATCGTAATGATTGTCGCCTAGCCGGTCATAGGAGAGCAGTCTTTTTTGCATTGCTTCGGCAGCTGTTTGCAGGGTAATCTTTATTATCCCATCCTGCTCTTGTGTTGAGAGCACAGCCATTTCCAGGGCATTTAAAGCCACTCGCGCATCGCCGTCAGCCTGATCTGCTAAATAATCCAGGGCTTCTGGATCAACCTCGAGGGAAAGTTTACCCAGGCCCTGTTCGGAATTGTTTAAAGCTTTACGCGTTAAATTAACAAGATCACTTTTCTGCAGCGCTTCAAAAACAAAAAGCCTGGTTCTCGAAAGCAGGGGTCCGGTAAGATAGAAAAAAGGATTTTCGGTAGTCGCTCCGATAAATATAATGGTGCCCTGCTCGATTGCTGATAATAGGACATCCTGCTGGGCTTTGTTGAAACGATGAATTTCATCAATAAAAAGGATCGTGCGCTGATTATAGAGCGACCAGCTTTCACGGGCCTGTTCAATGACCTGGCGCACGTCTTTAACTCCGGCTGCAACCGCATTGAGCTGGGTAAAGGAGGCCTTACTGACAGAAGCGATAATCCGGGCCAGGCTTGTTTTACCGGTACCCGGCGGACCGTAAAATATCATTGAGACCAGTTTATCAGTGGCGATTATTTGACGAAGCGGTTTTCCCTCGCCCAGGATCTGATCCTGACCGGTAAATTGTTCAATACTATCGGGGCGCATCCGCTGCGCCAGGGGGCCTTCCTTTTTAATTTTGTTTTCCAGGCCCATACTGATTATATCCAACTAAAAAGTTACACCACCTTCATAAAATAAACAAAACACTCCTTCCTCACACCGGCCCGGTGCCTGAAAGGAGTG